>SLDG01000085.1 GCA_007125355.1 Balneolales bacterium
AAAGAATGAGAGGTAAGGTGAGAGTTGTTAATAACCGTTATCAAAATAATTAGGGGTGAACCGATTTGGTTTTTGGCAATTTTTATTCTGCTTTCAGAATAAAAACGGATACATTCAGCCATTTTTCAATGATGGCTGCGTCATACGAAGCTAATACAATAGCTTTATAAAAATATAAGGATATTATTAATTACTTGCGTTACCCCCCCCATTTTTTACATTAATTAATATAGTGTTGGTTGTTTTCGGTCTAAGTGTATTACGAACAATAGAATAGTTAAACCCGAAGCCTGCATGTTCAGCGCGTTCCTGCTGTAGTATTGAACACGGGATTCAAAGGTACTGCTCTTGAGGGAGCAAGTTCCGCACGTTCAGCGCGTCCTCGCGCGAACGGGATTTAGAGCAGCGTCTTCGCTGCCGTGTAATTGAAGCTTTTGTAGTGAACACAGTTGGCTTTATCAGCTTCCAAACCATCAGGGTTTTCGAAACCCTGATGGTTGCGCCTTGGTTCCGGTATGGGCTTTAAGCGGGGGCTTGCCTGCCTGCATCGGTAGGCGGGCCTGCCTGACTGAGTCGGCAGGCGGGGACGCCATAAAATTCCGCGCGTGCCGGGAGGCACTGCACGTGTGGATGGTGCAAAGCGCATCCGTTGGGGTTTTTAGTGCGGGCACCAATCAACCCTGAACATCGCACGTTATGGCGGTTGACCCTTGGAGGGTTTGCATTGAAATGGAAGAAAAAGTCAAATTCGCGAAAACCCTCCAAGGGTTTTATGGGTTTTTGTAAAGATCAGCATTCAATGCTGCCCATTAGGTGATTTCGTAGAGGCCAACACTGCATTGGCCTTATTCCAATTCAAGCCTGACCGTTTCCATCATTAATAGGTAAACCGTATCCCAGGCAGGTTGAATGGGGTTGTTTTCTATGGGATATGACCTGTACCCTACAGACATGGCATATTGGCCATTGGTGATAAAAGTGCGTACAAAATCGTGATCGCCGGAAAAGAATGATGTCTGCCATGCCGGTTCTCCATGAACAACCAGTGGCCGGCCTGTAACTTGTTCTTCTTCGTTTACCGGCCAATATCCGGTGGGTTCATCTTTTTCGATGGCATAGCGCCAGCTATTTTTTATTTTGGATGCAGCAAATTCTTCGGCGCTTAATTCATCTGAGTTATCATAAAACTCTACTATAACCTCAAAAGAAGGCATTGAGAACGTTGCTTCTCCTGCATTAATTTCTACTTCGGGGCCGGAAATTGTAAGTGTGCGTTCAGCCCATGCGTCTGACCCTTTTAAATCAAGGTTTGCATTTCCGGGATATTTAATCAAAAAACCATTGCCTATGTATTGTTTTAAACCGGTTGTTGGTGGCGAACCCGGCCTTTCGGCGCAAGATGTAATCCCAAAAAAAGAAATAAACAGAACTAAAAAACAGCGATTAAACAGACTCATCAAAAAAACAGGAAATTTAAGCGGCAATTTTTATTCAACGGTTTTACCAAAGCATCAACTTCATACAGAACACACTACCCCCACTTTTCAAAAATTCTTCTGTGTCCACTTCATGCACGTTAAATCCAGCTTCGGTTAATTCCTTTACTGTATTTGTGCTACCTCTTTGTATGATTACATCTTTACCATTTGGACAGGTAGCATTGCAGGCAAATAATTTTTCTGCCTCGTACTCCTCAGCTTCGATTACATTCGGGAAAACCGATTTAATCATAGCGAGACCTTTTTTCGTGAATGCTGCAGGATAAATAAGCACTGAGTCTTCATTTAGCATACACATGCATGTATCAAGGTGATAAAATTCCGGGTGTGTTAATTTAAGCGCAATGACAGGAACACCCCATTGATCTGAAATATGCTCATATGCTTTTTTGCTGGTACGGAATCCATATCCACCCCAAAGCAGCCTTTTGCCGGGATGCCATACCGCATCACCCATTCCCTCAAAAATATCAACAGATTTGTAATTCAGGTGATGGATGGCATATCCGTTTTCTAAATACCATTCTTCGATATGAGCAACTTCAGGCTTTCTGTTTTCAGAATACATAATGCTCATAATTACTTCTTTATCGCCTTCTTCGGTAATACATGGCAGGCTTTGGTTTGCACAAAAGACCATGTCCGGCAATCCTTCAACACCTTCAAGCTCATAGACATCCATACCCGCTGCCTTAAACGCATCGCGGACATTTTCCCATTCTGTCATGGCATTTTCTTTGTCAACTTTGCCAACATTACCCTCCATGTGTGGATTTATGACATAATCGACACTAAAATGAGTGGGTTTTACCATTAATATTTTGCCGGGCTTTTCCATTTCAGGAAGATCAGCCAATGAAAAATTAATTTGACTCTGAGAAATAATTACTTTTGACATGAAATTTACTTTACTGATTTTTTTAAGAGCGGGGCTTTGGGAAAGCATACCCTTTTAATATGGTTTGTAATTTATAAAAGGATTTTCAGATCGTTAATAAGTCCTGTATAATTTCGAAAGTGTCGAAACTACTAATGATATGACAAAAATGAGTTATCCGGAAAGACCTGTCAGGTTTTTTCATTTCAATCGTATTTTTAAACAATTTGACCTTTAAACCTGACAGGTCTGCGGTATATTTTCATTGACATACTACTTCTTGGTTTTCGCTAAGATATTATTTTTGATGATGCGGTCATCAAATATACTTAAATTCATGAACGACTGTTATGATATTAACCTTTTTATTAACAAGCTACCGTAAATACACTTAATAGGAAAAAATGCTGACTCCCGAAATTCTGAATCAAATAACCCCTTTTGAATTACGCGCAAGACAAATTGTTGAGGGATTTATTACCGGCTTACATAAAAGCCCGTACTATGGATTCAGCGTGGAGTTTGCAGAGCACCGCCCATATAACCCGGGAGATGAAATCAGGCATATCGACTGGAAAGTTTTCGGGAAGTCGGAGCGCTACTACATTAAACAGTACGAAGAAGAAACTAATTTGCGCTGCCACGTGGTGTTAGATACAAGCACCTCGATGTTGTATAAATACCATGCGCAGTGGACAAAACTCGGATACGGCACCCATTTTGCCGCTGCTTTGCTCTATTTGATGCACCGGCAACGTGATGCATGCGGGCTCGTGACTTTCGATGATAAAATCAACCAAATTTTACCGGCGAAATCCTCTTATGTGCATCTGCGCTACCTTTTAACACAGCTTGAGCCGTTTACTATGGCCGAAGGAGATGACAAAACACTCAGAAAAACGGCCTCGGCAAAAGTACTACACGAAGTGGCCGAGCGTCTGGAACGCAGAAGTTTGGTGATTATCATCAGTGATTTATTTGAAAATATTGAAGAACGGGATGAACTTCTGAATGCACTCAAGCATCTGAGGCACCGGCATCATGAAGTGGTATTATTCCACATGCTGGAAAAGCGAACAGAACGCGAGCTGGATTTCCCTGATGGCCGCTACCTCTTCCGTGACCTGGAAACCGGCGAGGAAATGGATTTGATTCCATCCCAAATCAGAGAAGCATACAAGAAGGAAATCGAATCGTACACAAACGCGTTTAAAGTGGCTTGCAGCGAAGCCCACATCGATTATGAAGAAGTGGATACCGGTTCCCCGTTCGACCTCGCCCTGCTTGCATATCTGAATAAAAGAAAACGTTTGGGTTGAGTTAATCTGCAACATAAGCCTCAAAAGGAAGCTCAAGTTGGTGTCCGCTTTGGGTTTCTTCCCTCGCGATATTCAGGTTCGAAACGGATATGCCAAGCAACCTTACTTTTCGGTTTGGCACATCTGTAAATTCAAGCAACTGAAGCGCCGTGTTGAAAATGGTTTTTATGTCTGAAACTTCATCTGCCAACGTTTGGCTTCTGGTTACGGAATCAAAATTTTCATAGCGTACTTTCAGCGTAATAGTACGGCCTTTAGCTTCTATCCTGTTCATTCTTTGGGATACTTTTTCGGCAATTTCACACAGATTTTCTCTTATTTCCGGCATATCCTCCAAATCTTTAGAAAAGGTATTTTCCGCTCCAACCGATTTCCGGATTCTGTCGGGCTGCACTTCCCGGTCATCCTCTCCCCTTACAATCTTGTAGTAAAAAGAGCCAACTTTGCCGAAATGCTTTATCAATTCTTGTTCCGGTAGAGCCTTAAGCTCCACGCCGGTGAACAGCCCGAGCGAATGCATTTTTTTCTCTGTTGCGCGCCCTATTCCGTGGAATTTCCCCACCGGCAGTTCTTCTAAAAATTTAAACATTTTTTCAGGGGTGATGACCGCAATCCCGTTTGGTTTATTGATATCAGAAGCCAGTTTAGCCAGAAATTTATTCACGGCAACTCCTGCAGATGCGGTGAGTCCGGTTTCTTCTAAAATTTGTTTTCGGATACGCTCAGCGGCATTTCGGGCAGATTTTTCCCCTTTTTTATTTTCAGTTACATCAAGATACGCTTCATCGAGTGACAGCGGCTCAACCAAATCTGTCCATTCTAAGAAAATATTTCGAATTTGGATGGAAACCTCTTTGTAGGCATCAAATCTGGGCTTTATAAAAACCGCATGCGGACAAAGCTTGAGCACTTTAAATGATGGCATGGCCGATTTTATCCCAAACTTCCTTGCCTCATAACTTGCGGCTGCAACCACACCCCTGCCACCCGGCGAGCCACCGACAACAACCGGCTTGCCTTTCAATTCAGGATGGTCCCGTTGCTCCACAGAAGCATAAAAGGCATCCATATCGATATGCAGGATTTTTCGATAATTCATATATGTGTAATATATGGAAAGATGAGGTTATTTGTTTAGTTGTTTAGGGGTTGAGAGAGCTGAGAGTTGAAAGCCGGAAGCTCAAAGCCAAAAACTATCATTTCGAGGGTTGAGCGGTGGTAAGGTTCTGGATGTAATAAAAAGGCACCCTCACTTTTTCAGACAATGCATACCCGAGAAATCTCCCAAGGTTGCTCCAAACAGGACTTGCCATGGCAGTCTTGGGAGATTTCTCTCGCATGCTTATCCATAGCAAGATTTATATCTGTAATTTAGCTGTTTGACTTTATCGACTTTCTTGCGTTCGAAATGACAGTGGCTTTCTGGGGTTGCACGCAGATTTCGCAGATATGCGCAGATTGGTATAGGTAGTCTGTTTTTTAAACGCAGAATTTTTGATGGGGGAACAATGACAGTGGCTACTCCCTTCCTTTCCTTCGTGTCTTCGTGACTTTGTGCCTGCCTGACTGCATCGGCAGGCAGGCCTGCCTGACTGCATCGGCAGGCAGGCAGGGTTCAAATCAAACTAAAATGAAATAACTTACTGATTTTAATTAATGCGAAATACAAGCTTTGTAATTCCTTATCTTTGGCGGAGTTTATCGAAAAAAACACACAAATAGCAGATACATGATTACCCATCAACACGAGTGGATATTAATTCTCGATTTTGGTTCACAATACACGCAATTGATTGCCCGCAGGCTGCGTGAGCTTCATGTGTATTGCGAAATCCATCCGTTTAATGCAGACTTATCTGCTTTTCAGAATAAACCCGGTGGAATTGTCTTATCGGGTGGTCCGATGAGTGTGAATGATGATGGCGCCCCTGAGTTAAATACCGAAATTTTTGATTGGGATGTGCCAATACTCGGTATTTGTTACGGTTTACAGGCTATTGCTCATTCCCAAAATCCGGGTATTGTCGCTCGCTCAGATAAAAGAGAATTCGGACGCGCTTTTTTGATTATAGACGAAGAAAAAGGCCTGTTCGACGGCGTTTCCCAAAACTGTCAGGTTTGGATGAGTCATGGCGATAAACTGACTCAGCTCCCAAACGGCTACAAAATAATTGCTCACACCGAAAACGCACCGATTGCTGCAGTTGCACATACATCGAAGCCAATTTTCGGGGTGCAGTTTCATCCGGAAGTAGTTCATTCAGATTATGGCAGCACCATCCTCGCCAACTTCGCGCTTTCTATTTGTGGCTTGACCGGTAACTGGACGCCATCTTCTTTCATCGAAGAAACCATATCGGGAATAATAGAAAACGTCGGTGATAAAAAAGTAATCTGCGCGCTTTCCGGCGGGGTCGATTCTACCGTTACGGCAAGTTTAATCCACCGGGCAATCGGCGATCAATTGATGTGTGTGTTCGTAGATAACGGCTTGTTACGCAAAAACGAGTTCAATGAAGTACTTACGATGTACAAAAATGTGCTCAAGTTGCCCGTAAAAGGTGTGGATGCAAGCAAGCTTTTCCTTGATCGGCTTGATGGCGTGAGTGATCCCGAAAAAAAGCGCAAAATTATAGGAAACGCGTTTATTGATGTCTTCGAAAAAGAAGTAGAAAGCGACAGTTCATTCACTTTTCTCGCTCAGGGCACACTCTATCCTGATGTAATCGAGAGCGTTAGCTTCAAAGGGCCATCGGCTACTATTAAATCACATCATAATGTAGGTGGATTACCGGAAAAGATGAATCTAAAACTGTTAGAACCAATGCGCGAGCTGTTCAAAGATGAAGTTCGCATGGTGGGAAGGGAGCTTGGCATCCCCGAGTCATTCATTAAAAGACATCCTTTCCCCGGGCCTGGACTTGGAATACGTGTACTGGGACCATTAAGTGAAGAGCGGCTTAATTTATTGCGGGAGGCAGACGCTATTTTTGTTAATGAACTGAAACGAAGCGAATTATACGACGATGTCTGGCAGGCGCTGACGGTTTTGCTGCCGGTTCAAAGTGTGGGTGTTATGGGGGATGAAAGAACCTATGAGTTTACTGTTGCCCTGCGTGCCGTTACGAGCGTCGACGGAATGACCGCCGATTGGGCGCATTTGCCTTATGATTTTTTATCTTCAGTATCCAATAAAATAATTAATGAAATAAAAGGTATAAACAGAGTCGTTTATGATATAAGCTCAAAGCCCCCATCCACCATAGAATGGGAGTAATTAGTTTCAATTTTTAATGAATGCGATTTTTTTAAGGTAAAAACTTTATTTTCTTACCTATGATTAGATTTCCACAACTTTTTTTAAGCTTCTTCCTGATAATACTTCTTTCCGCTACCGAAGTATTCTCGGTTCAACCAAATACCGATGCTGTTTTCGCCTCGGGTTTGGAATATTATCAGGACAGAGACTTCAGGCAGGCTGCTGATATTTTTCTAACCCTGCGAACCCCTGAGGGATATTTGATGGCGGGAAAAAGCCTTTTTGCGCTGGGTAATTTTAATGAGTCTGTTGAAATATTGCGTAATGTACGCTCCGATGCGCCACCTTTTATTCAACAGGAAGCAACATATACGCAGGCGTTAGCTTTTCTGAATGCCCGGTCGTATGCCAAAGCCCTCGATTTATTGAACGATTTGCGCGAAAACGCGACAGAACCTCAACTCGCTCAGCTCTCTGAAGAAAAAATCACAGCGTATAACCGATTTTTCTTACCCGAGCTGCGACTTACTGTAGCCCGTAATGCTGAAAGCAATCGAATTCGGGAAGAAGTACTGATGTACGGCGTAAGAAATTCAAGCCGTGAAGATGGGCAACTTTTCGTAAATGAAGCGTTGCAATTGCAAATGGCAGAACCTTTTATTGCTGCATTACGAAGAAATATGACCTATTTCATTGATGATGTCCATTTCGAGTCTCAAACGCCTGATAATTTTGTTTACAATATCGGGGTTTTACTCCCGCAACAGGAGCGTGGTACTGCCCCATTCAGAGTAAGCCGTGAACTTTATTTTGGATTACTGATGGCCGTTAACGAATACAATCAGGCCAATGAAAGGCACAAATTTTCTGTACTTGTAAGCAATGTCGGGAAAGATGACGAACCAGAAAATGGTGAAGAAGTTGACCGTGAAAAACTGCTCAGAAAAATGTTCCAAGACCTGATTGAAAATCAACATTCAGATATTATTTACGGGCCTTTATTCAGCGATGATGCCGAAATCGTTGCTCAGCTGGCAAACGAGTTCAATGTCCCGGTTATAGCGCCTTTAGCTAATGCAGAGCATTTATCAAATTCGGGAAGTTATTTTTTTCAGGCAAACCCAACATTTTCAATAAGAGGCCAAAAAATGGCCGATACTGCAGTAAAAACGTTGGGACACACAGATTTGGCTATTCTTGTAGACAGGAACTCAACCGGGGCGATTGAGGCACAAGCGTTCAGAGAAAAAGCCGAAAGTCTTGGCGCAAACATTGTCCATAATTTCAATATTGATTTCAGGCAGCAGCGATTTAATGTTTCACTTCAAACGCAGTATTTCGCTTCTTCAATGGAAGTTGTCGAGGACACGCTTATTACTCTCAGCAATGTTGATGCTGTTTTTCTGCCTTTTACCGGTAGTGCGGCAAATACCATGATTGATATTGTACTCACCGATTTAATTGCTTACCGAAGTAATGTTGATATTATTGGTACTGAAGACTGGGGCTTAGCTCCACTTTCAAGCGCTGCCATCAGAAGGTTTAATATTTTCTACTCCGGTATTTTCAAGCGAAACAACAGCTCGGATGCAGCCATCGATTTTTCTGAAAGATATCGCAACCTATTTAGTAAAGAACCCGATATCTTTGGTAAGAATGGATATGATACCGGAAATTTCATAATGCAGTGCCTGCTTGATGCCGGAAATCCAGGACTTGTAGCCCGTGAAATCAGAAATCAGCCCTTTTTTGAAGGGATTGGCCAGAATATTTATTTTAATGGTGGACAGGTAAATACCGCTGTCGAACCTCGATTAGTCACAACAGATGGGCATTTGCCAATAGAGTGATGTATCCAAAAAAAAATTTCTTAAGTAAAGTTTATTAGAAAGCCGCGATTTTAAATGAGTATTCAAAATCTGATTATTGCCTTCGGTGGCGTATCCCCAGAACATGAAGTTTCCGTCATAACAGCCATTCAGGCAGCTATGGCGTTAGATAAAAATAAATACAACTTAACTCCACTCTATGTTTCTAAAAGCGGACGATTTCTTACCGGGGCACATCTACTTGATCTCGAATCTTACAAAAATTTGAGTAAACTTGAGCAGGAATCCACCCCATGTACGTTCTCGTTTAACGCTTACGGTGCTCCCGTTTTACTTGAAACAAAACCCACAGGCTTCTTTTCAAAGCCGAAAGAACACGCGATAGATGCCGTTTTGGTTGCATTCCATGGTTCAGATGGTGAAAACGGACATTTTCAGGGGCTGTGCGAACAATATAATATCCCATATACCGGAAGCGGAGCTGCAGCATCAGCGGTAGGGATGGATAAGTACATGGCCAAACAATTTGCCCGCAGCCTGAATATTCCGGTCGCAAATGATGTTTTTATTCTCGAAACCGAGTGGATATCCAATAAAAAAGAAATTTTAAGTAGTATTGCGAAACTTGGTAAAACTGTTTTCATCAAACCGGTACACCTCGGTAGCAGTATTGGCGTAACTAAAGCAGAAACTGAAAGAGAAATTGAAGAAGCTGTTGAAACAGGATTCAGATATGATGACCAATTGATTGCGGAAAAAGCAATATCGCCGCTTATAGAGGTGAATTGTTCGGTTTTGGGTGATTATAATGAAGCAAAAGCAAGTGTTTGCGAGCAGCCTGTTGGCAAAGAGGAAGCCTTAACGTTTGAAGACAAATACATGGGCGACAGCGGGAAAGGAATGGCTTCTGCATCGAGAATTATCCCCGCGCCGATAAGCCAGGCACTTACGCAACAAATACAGGCTACTTCGGTTAAACTCTTCAGGCTGCTTAATGCCGGTGGAGTTGCCCGTTTCGATTTTCTCGTGAATCCCAAAGAAGAAACGTTTTATTTTAATGAAATCAATACCATTCCGGGTTCGTTTTCTTTTTATTTATGGGATAAGTCAGATATGCCATTTGGCACACTGCTCGAATCGATGATTGGCCTGGCGCATAAAAAACACCGTATAAAAAACGGACGTGTACGTTCTTTCGAGACAAACCTTTTAAGCGAAAAAGCGGTTAAAGGTATAAAAGGTCTTAAAGGTAAAGGATAATTCCCCAATTCAATTCGGAGTTCAAATGAATTTTGTTCGATCAAGTTTTTATTTCCTGCTTATTCTAAGCTTTGCGATGATTTCGTGTCGGTCAACTGAAACAACCACTGTCGTGTCTGACCCGATTACATTTCGGCCTGCTCCAACCGATGAAACTGACAAGCCTACAAGAGATGAACCACTTTCCGTTTCTCTGGGAGAATTACAACCTATTCAAAGCCTTGACCCTCTTTATGCTTTGAACAACGCTTCTAAAAGAGCCGTTTTTCTGATTTACGAGGGGCTTACCCGATTAGATGAGAATGGGGTACCACAACCGGCCATTGCTGAAAGCTGGAGTATCAGTGAGGATTCTCTGACCTATACATTCACATTGCGAGAAAATGCTATTTTCCATGATTCGCCGGTGTTTAGTGCCGGTTTTGGACGCCCTGTTGAAGCCAGGGATGTAATTAACGTGTTCAACCGGATGGCAAATGCAAGTGTTCCTACCGGCGCAGCAGAATTATTCCGCCACTCTATTGTCGGATTTGATGCTTTCTTCCAGCAAAACCATTCTATTTTCTTTGTTGATCAGCGTCCTCTATCCGCTATCAGTGGCATTACTGAGGTAGATGAGAAGATAGTTGAATTCAAGCTCAACAAACCTGATAAACATTTTCTTGCAGCACTTGCTCATCCATACGCTTCTATTTATCCGAGGGAATCTCTTCGTTCAGGTACAAGAAGCCTTCACGGGCATCCTGTTGGTACCGGTTTATTCAGAATGAGCTCTATGAGCGGCGACAGCCTGCTTACGCTGGAGAGGCATTTCAGACACTACATGCCTGAACTCGCTGATGAGCGTGTCACAAGCCTGAATATCAATGTGCATAAATCGGAAAGCATATTATTCAGAAAATTGGCAACAGAACAAATACATGCCCTGCCGGAACTCGGTCCTCAAACAACCGATACCATGCTTAAAACCGCAGATACATTGATGCCAAACTACGAAGAAACCTATCGTCTATTTAACAGAGGGAGTCAGCATTTTTATCTGCATTTTTTCCCAAACTCCACGCATCCGCTTGATGAATCACGCTTTCAGGAATTCAAAAACATTTTGAGTGAGACAGCATTTGAAGGAATCTATGATATGAAAAGCCCTGAACCTTCAATACAATTCGGAGATAGCACAGACAATAAGAAATTAATTATTGGTTATAATCCACATCCGTTCGTCTTTCACGCCTCAAGAGTGGCCGTATCTGATTTAATGGATACCTTTGACATAAAAATGTACCTTGCCAACCGCCCGAATATTGATTTAACATTTTTCTGGTCTGAAGATTCAAGTATTGCAGGCGCAGAAAGAATTAAATCATTCAAACATTACAACTACGCGCTTACGCATTACAGAACAGGTGAAGTGTTATTCAACGAATACCCCTGGTGGATGTCTTTCAAAGAATACAGCAAAAACGATTCTTTCGAATTGTAAGCCGGGTTTTGGCTAACACTTGAGCTGAGAATGATCACCGGTGTGGATTTGTCCACTCACGCCTTCTACGCGATTAAATGCTCCGATTGTACTATTCTGCAAATTGCAGTCATTTAAAGTGGAGTTACTGTTTACGATAGTATTGGTTAATCTGCAATCAGAAATTTTAGCACCGTCTTCTATGCTTACAAAAGGCCCGATTTCCGAATCTGAGATTTCTACATCTTTACCGATATAAACCGGATGATTAATTTTCACATCAGAAAATTCTTGGAGCTTCGGAAGTTCTTTATCACTTTCAAGTATGGCATTTGTGGTATCTATCCACGATTGTAGGGTTCCACAATCCAGCCATGTATCTACTGTGGCAGGTTTGAAGACATTTTTTTTCTCAAGCAGCGCGTCTATGGCATCGGTAAGTTCGTATTCGCCACGAGGACTCTTAAGATCATTTTCAACAATATTTACCAATTCTTTTTTGAGGTCTTCGCCTATTTTGAAATAATAAACACCGATTATGGCAAGGTCAGAAACCGGTTCAGACGGCTTTTCTACAAAAGATATAATTTGGCCGGCTTCCATCACGGCAACGCCGAAACTTGATGGATTATCCACTTGCTTGAGCCAAATCACGCTGTCGGCATCCTCAATTTCAACTTTGTCTTTCACATCGAAAAGCGTATCTGCAAATGCCACGATAATTTCCCCCTGCATAGATTCTCTTGCGCAATACACTGCATGCGCCGTACCCATAGCAACATCCTGATGATAAATACTGCACTTTGCACCGAAATGCTCTGTCATCTCTTTTAATTTATTTTCAACTTCAGAACCGAAATCCCCCAAAACAAAAGCAATTTCTTCAATATCTTTATCAAGTGTTCTCATAAACGTCTCTATGATGCGTTGTATCATCATTTTTCCCGCTATTGGGAGTAACGGTTTCGGAGTGGTATGTGTATGAGGCCTGAGTCTTGTGCCTCTGCCCGCCATAGGTATAATTAACTTCATTTTTTTGATATCAGATGATTTGTTATGCATTTTTTTATCGGGAAAAAAGATAACAGATGTTGGTATCTTATTCGAGTTTTAATCGCAAAAATATAAAAATTACTGTCTCACTGCTTTGACCTATTTTCTGCTTATTGAAATCGCCATTATTTTATTGATTATCGTCATTTCCAGACACTCGTACTTCCGTGCCCGGTTATTTTTACAGATGTTTCAACAGAAAGGGTATAAATTAAATGAGTACAGAGCCTGGTTCAGGTCGCGCTTCTCCGACAACATAATTGCACCACCACACCTTTTCATTATTCCGCTTTTTTTAATGGAAATAAGCAGAAATGTTATTACAGATACGTCTGCGGCAATAGCAATTTGCATATTTGGCCTTTTTAGTTTTTCGTGGACGTCCTACATGAGGCCAAAAAACGAGAAAAAGCCGCTGGTAATCACACCCAGAGTTAAGCGGTTAATTGTGGTACTTGGACTTTTGTATGCCGGACTGCTTTGGTTTGCGCTAAGTGCCGGTTATTCTTCGGTAAAATTTATTCCGGAGGTAACCATAATCGCATTGCTGCTTGTAGTTTACGATATGCTTATGCCTATTTTGGTTATACTTGCAGGATGGATTACCAAACCCATTGAAAATATAATTCAGGAAGGTTTCAAGAATAAAGCCCGAAAAAAACTTGCGGCAAGGAAAGACCTGAAAGTAATTGCCATTACCGGCAGTTACGGCAAGACATCCACAAAATTTGTTCTTAAAACACTTCTTTCCGAGCGTTTCAATGTATGCTATACTCCGGGCAGTTTCAATACGCCTATGGGGATTTGCAAGGTAATAAACAACGACTTGCAGCCAAATCATCAAATATTGATACTCGAAATGGGCGCCCGCTACAAGGGTAATATCACCGAGCTCTGCAATATTGCGCGTCCGCATGTTTCTGTTATTACAAATGTTGGCAAAGCCCACCTCGAAACATTTGGCTCTGTAGAAGCAATTGCAGAAACCAAAGGCGAATTACTGCTTGGCCTTCATGCAAACGGTACCGCAGTTTTAAATTCTGATGATTCACGTGTTACATCAATGCCCCGAAGAACCGATACCAAAGTTATACCGGCAGGGTTAAAAACAGGCAAATTCAAAGCTGCGGATATTTCTTATGACAAAAACGGCTGCTCTTTTTCTGTGATACAGGAAGGGAATTCACCTGTAAATGTTTCAACTCCTTTACTTGGCGAACATAACGTGCAGAATATTCTTTTGGGATTTGCAGTCGGCAGCCATTTTGGCCTCAGGCTTGAAACTATGGCACTTGCGGCTTCGAAACTGGAACCGGTAGAGCACCGGCTTGAACTGAAAAAAGGCCCGAATTATACGATTATTGATGACGCGTTTAATTCAAATCCAATTGGGGCCAGAAATGCAGTTGACGTTCTTTGCCAATTTAATGATGGAAGACGCATTATCGTAACGCCAGGTATGATTGAACTGGGGGAGGAAGAATATGAAGAAAATAAAGCATGGGGTGCATACATTGGTGAACGGGATATAGATTTTATGCTGTTAGTAGGTGAGAAACAGACTAAACCCATTTATGAAGGTTTGATTTCAGCGGGATATCCGGAAAGTAATATTTTGGTTTTTGCCACTTTCTTTGATGCCCGTAAATGGCTGGAAGAGAACAGAAAAGACGGCGACGTAATTTTATATGAAAATGACTTGCCGGATAGTTATAATGAGTGATAAACTTTCATTTCATTAAATTTAAACACTTCAATAGCTAAAGCGGCGTTTAACTAAATATGAAGGCCTCAACTTATATTACGACATTGCTCATCGGCATTCTGCTTGCGGCGCTGCTATCATCCTGCAGAAGCACTTCCGAGAGTTTAAGAGATCCGGCAACTGCTCACATCTATAGAACCGGATATCCCGAGGTACAGGCAAGGGTTGCAGGACACTTTGACAAAAATAAGAATACCTACATTAAACTCTACTCAGAGTTTTCATTAAATAGCTTAATTTTTGTAACCAGAGATGGAGAATCTGAAGCCAGGTTAAAAATAAATATCTACATAAGGGATGTGAATGACAGCAATAATCTTGTTAAACGGATAACCGAAGACATATCAACAAGAGATGCGCAAAATATTGAAGCCAATGCTCTGCTTTTTGATCGTGAAATGGCCATAGGTGCGGGTGATTACGAGATCAGTTTAATGGTGCAGGATTTAAGCTCTGACAAAACTACCCCCGCAACGCTGCTTGTGTCAGTTCCTGATCCAAAAGCTGACACACCATCCCTTACAGATATTTCCGTTTCTAACCGAATTGACGGATCAAATTATTTCATCCCCTCAAATTTTATAGCTTCAAACGCAGACAGCCTGTCTTTCAATTTTCTGGTCAGTTCAAATTCAGACTCGTTCGATGAGCTTATTGTAACAAAAAGATTTATACGCATTAACTCAGATACTGATTTCCCAAGGCCGATTAGTCATTTGAATATACCATCAGGTTCTATTGCTTACAGAGGCATAGATTACAATGACCAAAAGGAGCTCTACAAAATTGATAACAGCATTGAAGCCCGGAGTGGAATTCATACACTGGAACTCATCCACGAAACTCCGGCTCGTGGAGTCTACAGAATTGAAGCAGTTATTCATGGAAAACAGAACGATGAAAAAAAGGTAATTGAAAGAAAATTCCGGGATATCATTGTTTTGAGTCCCAATTTTCCGAATATCAGGACTACCAGAGACATGATTGACCCTTTGTATTACCTCATGGACAGAAGAGAATTTCAGCGGATTAGGGCAATAGAAAATCCTGATTCACTAAGAGCCGCCTTTGAAGCTTTCTGGTTGTCAAATATTCGCAATCCATCAAGAGCAGCAGAGGTTATAGAGCTGTACTATACAAGAGTAGAAGAAGCTAATCGTGCATTTACTACATTCAGAGAAGGCTGGATGACGGATATGGGGATGGTTTATATTCTTGTTGGGCCACCGGTTCATATAGAAAATACCATAGACAGTATGATCTGGTATTACGATTACAACCGAATGGATGTACGTACTGTATTTAGATTTGAGCGAGCCCGCTACCACGGTGCCTCTTTCCCATTCCACCATTACATTTTAGTAAGACAACGATTCTACCATGAAATCGAATTAAATCGAATTCAGGATTGGAGAACCGGACGTATTCTTAGTCGCAGAAGCTTATAATTTTGATCCGGATTCTCTTGAAGTCGTCTAAAACCTGAAAGTTAGCGCACTCACCCCGGCTGCAATCCACGTGCCGTTATTTTGTGAGTTCCCTACAAACATGACACCTATATTGAAGGAATAGTTATTTGTGATTATCCCGGATCCGGCTGTCCATGAAGCGGCATTTGCACCGCCGGTATTAAATCCAAATCGAACCGGCCACACATTGGCAACTCTGTATTCGAAACCCATGCCAAGAGACATTAGCTTACTGTTAGTGCCTACATTATTGAATCCCGCGCCAAGATCAAGAGCAGCCATCATTTTACCCGCCTGAAGCTGAAAACCAATATTCATATGAGCCGGCAGGCTGCCTGTAGTTCTGTCTCTGTCGTCTCTTTTTAAATCAAGATATACCTCTGTACCAATACTGTCCTGTACAACATAATTGAAGTAGTCGCTCAGGTTCGAATCAAATTCGTCTCTAAGCCTGTCCTGATCAATGGCAACTCCGCGCCAAACTAATTCACCTGAATTCTGGAAAGTCGCGGCATCATCAGTGAATGATACTCTGCCGATATCGGTGATAGAAATTCCAAATCGGAAGAATCGTTTGCCATCCCCAAAAAAACCATAATCAAGAAATGCAGGAGATAACTCCAGTTCAGCTGTAGCACCAAGATCAAATCCCAGGCCAACCGAGTTGACAGAAAAAGCATCATTCGGGGTTTCAAGATAATCTGCCAGAGAAGGCATCTCATCCATAGTATTTCTGTCAGAGATATACTGATCTAACTGTTGGGATAAGTCACCGGCTGTGTGAATTCGGAAATTGTAATTATGCACAAGCAGAGAGTCGCCGCTTACGCGCAAATCAGATTCCATTCTGAAGGTGTTAGCATTAAAACCAAGCAATAGCTTTGGTGCCGCACCAACATAAATACGAAGCGGACGGTCAAAAAGCGGATCAGTTTGGGTATCGAAAACTTTCCGGGCATATCCTAAAGACAGCTCTGTTAGCGAAACTACCTGGGACTTAGCGTTTACGCCTCTCGCTTCTTCAAACAATTCGCTGTTGAAACCGCCAATTGCGGCCTCCATTAAACCACGACTTACACCAAATTTGCCGTATGACCGAATTCTGGTGGCAAAACTAAATGCCTGATTCTCCATTCGATATGAAGCCCCAACGGGTACAAAACTTACATTGAATCCAGCATAGTGCAGTTCCCCCGGATTTGATGAACTACCAACCCAGTTATCGAGCATAGATTTTTGGCGTGTGGCATCAAGGAGTTCTCCTGTTGTAAGGTAATCATTATACGTACGGATATCAGCTAAAGGCCCGCCAATTCCGCCACCTATTTGACCGATTGTCAAAGAAAATTGAGGTGTATAGTCATCTAACATTAAGTTTGCAGGATTGACAAAATTGGCAGAGTGTTCACCTATAAACGTTACACCCGTTGCACCCATACCGGTTGAAATGGGATGTTCAAATCTATTTTGAGCTGAAACAATGTTTATTGAACTCAAAATCAGGACTAAAGCAGTAATAATAATTGTCTTTTTCATTTAATCCACCTTCAGTCTAATTTTAAAAGTTCCGTTTACCCCGAGTATAAGTGTATCATTAGACCTGATTGACACACTTTCGTTTTCTCGAGTGAGTAATTCTCCGCTCAATTTTATCTGCTCGGTTCTGTGTAACTGCCTAAGTTGCTCTTCAGTAAGGCTAATCTGAATGACTCCATTCTCAGGTTCTGTTGAGAATCCTGAATTATCTATTGTAGCGGCACTCATACGGATGGTAGCATCTCCGGCTTGTGGTAACCTTGTAATCACATTTGATTCTTCATCTAAAAAATCTAAGTCTACATTAATATCAAGTGGGATAAGATTTGTGTAGCTAATGGTTAGCAATGCTTCAGAAATGAATGTGTCGTCGCCATCCTCCGGTAAATCAGACAAGGAAGCATCGAGCGTGTCGCTGAATGCAACAGGATCGCCATCAACTGTTCGCAGTGAGAACGGAATATGTACATTTAAACCTGAGTCAATATCAATTGGAGTAATTACCTCCCCTCGATTCCTGTCAGGGTTAACAAGTGCCTTTCCTACAAAATAAATTTCAACAGGCAGATTGCTTAAAAATTCGGCAATATTACTGTTATCAATATCAAACGTTATTGATTGGGTTGAACCCTGCAGGTCAGCAGCTTCAACATTAATGGCAATCAAATCAGCGTTACTGATTGGGGCACCTCTGCTCAGCAAACCACTCACAGTATCATTTGGAGCAACAAAGAAAGGTGTTCCCGCAGAACCACGTAGCATCACTTCATTACCATCTTCACTAATTCCTACAATTGCAGCGTAAATACGGCTACCGACAGCTACATTTGAGGTGTAATCTAAAGTCAGGGCTGGATTTGTAAGCTGAAGGTTGGATATTCGCTCCGAAAGGCTTTCAAGATCAGAAACATCACTTTCAATGCGGACATTAGGGTCGAACAAATCAAGATTGTTGTCATCTGCGTCATTTAAATTAAACACACGAGGCTCCAAAATCCCGGATGCACCGGCGGTTTCTACAATTTCAAATAATACAGTGCCGGTAACACCCTCTTCAGCTGTAATGGTTCGAACCCTGTCTCCTGGGGGAGCATTAGATGTATCCTCGGTAGTACCTTTAACATTTACGGTTATGATGTTATCAGGAGCAAATATCCTGACATTGTTCAGCGGGATTTCGAAGTTTATACCATTGATGTTGTTGGGATGTGATCCGCGCCTTATTCGGTTATTTCCTTCTCTTATAATGACCAGAGAGTCGGCAGGGTTATAGACACCCGGAGCAGATTCGGTGATAATGGTTGGAAAAGAAATGACCAACTGATCGATATCAAGATCGATGGTATTCTGGATATTTTGGAAGATTACATTAGCTTCTTCAAGTTCAACAAAATCATTATCATCTTCGAAAGTAAACTCATCAGCTGAAATTTCAACAATATATGTGTCATTGATAGTTTGTGATTCAAAAATTGCCTGTGCATTTATAAATGTAAGCCCACTATTCTCAATATCAGCAACTACCAGACTCCCCGGCTCACTTTTCATATCCTGATCTTGCCAGGTAACATCTACAACTACACTCAACGGTACCGATAAAATATCGCCATCGTTAAACTCAACCTGATTCACACTAACATCGCCGTGGTCAAAATCATTAATAATGGTCGATTCGCTAATTTGATTTCCATCAGATTCAAAATAAAATTCCATCATTTGGATATCAAAGCCCATATTATTCACAAAGGTGAATTCAATTGCCCCACTTTCTATCTGAGCCTGAACAAATTCATCTAGATCTATTGAGATTTGTATTCCTGTTGCGGTTGAACCAAAAATAGGTGAGCCTTCCGGGAACAATTCGGGATCAAGGCCGGTGACACTCTCGAAGTCTGTTTCACCACTACCGCTTAACTCTGGCCTTAAGTCTTCTATAATAGCATCGATTTCAAATTCTTCAACCTCCGGATCAGGAAGGGCGTTGTCGAAGTTACCGATGTCGAAATCGACTTCTACACCAAGTGTAACAAGGCCATTGGGCTCAACATTGAATAAATCTTCAAAATCTGCTGAGGTTGTATCTATTATGGCATCATTTTCTCCCAAAAAGATATAGGATATTTCCGAAATTAATGGAAGGCTGTATGTTTGTTCAACCTCAAATGAGGGATCCTTTGGAGTTTCACAAGCAAAGATGGTAAAAATTAATAGAAAAGATGCAATTGTGTATGTAGTACCTCGTATGAATAATTTCATATAGTTTTGCTTTAGATTAAAATATAGCAACGCCTGTCTTGATAGCGTTTATTGACGCGACTTATTAGTCGTTTACCTAAACCTTTTATCAGGCTGTATAAAAGATGATTCGAACGACTTATAGTATCATTATTTACTATTATAATAGATTAAAATAATGAATTAATTACAATATGGCAGGCAATTTATAAAGATTTATTAAAGCCTGACATAAATCATCAGGCCTTAATCTCACAATCTAATTACGAGTTCCCCTGAACTATTTTGAAGTTGTACACGATCGACATGCAGCTTGCCTGTATCGGCGTCGAACTCGAAGGATACATCATTGCCATTAAATGAAATAGTTGACGGTGCTGCCGAAAAACCGTAGGCCAAAAATGAAATGTTGTTAAACTCAGGTGTGAAACTGTGTCCGGTTTCTGCTTTAAAGGATAACGTTACAACGTCTTGTGAGTTTTCAATATCAATATGCAGTTTTTCGTATGCGCCTGATTCGAAGGTAAATGTGCTAAGGCCATCGTCGTTAAATATTTTAGTTCGATGAGAAGCAACCGAAGCATCATAGAAATAGGTTAATGTCAGGTGATCAACGGAATAATCATCTGTGGTCTGTACAAGGTCTGCTTTGGGAATTACTGCACCGCCTCTTACAAACACAGGAATGTGTTCTTCTACAGTGGGGATATCATAATGCGCCCCACCGGTGAATTCTTTGCCGGTATAGAAACAATACCAGTTAGAGCCAGCAGGCACATATACAGAAACGAAAGGCTCACCCTGACGAAGTACCGGAGCGACGAGCATGTCATCCCCGAATAAATAACTTTCGTCAATCAAATACGTTTTGAAATTATCGGGTTCTTCGAAAAATATTGGCCTCATAAACGGCACTCCGGTAGTCGAATGCTGGAATGCAGCTGTGTAGATGTAGGGCAACAATCTGTATCTCAATTCAATGGCTTTTTTTGTTAGCTCGATGGTACGTTCATCCCAAAAAACAGGCTCAGAAGGCACATCGTCCTGCGCATGCGGTCGGTACACGGGTTGAAAGACTCCGTATTGCATCCAACGGGTGTACAATTCTTCGTCTTTATTTGGCCACGCGAATCCACCAAGGTCAGAATGCATGTAAGCAAGACCCTGCATACCCATTTGCAGTGATATTTCCGGCTGTGACTTTAGTCCGCCCCAGCTTCGATCCACATCTCCGGTCCATGGAATCATCCCATATCTTTGGGAACCGGCGTACCCTGCTCTCATAAGATTAAACGGACGTGTATTTGGGAAATCTTCTCTGAAGCCTTCGTGCACCATTCTTGCCCAGTGATGCCCATAAATATTATGAACCTCGCTTGCGGAACCCAACGAATGTTGAACCCACTCGGGATGGACTTCCGGCTCACCAAGGTCGCCCCACCACCCGTGTATGCCGTAGGTATTCATTAAATCTCTGTAAATACCCCAAAACCACTCTCTGGCTTCCGGTTTAAAAATGTCGATGAGTCCGGTGTTTCCAAAGAAGAAATCATACGTGGCAACATTGCCGAGGGAATCTCTTGCAAGCACTCCGGCCTCAACAGCCTCGTACCAACGGTTAGATGTGGTTAGAATAAACGGTTCCGTAATTAACACAGTTTTCACGCCCATGTCTTCCAATTCCTGTACCATAGCTGCGGGGTCGGGCCAGTTGTCGGTATCGAAAGCTAAATTACCCATGTGCCCTTTCATGTCGGGACCAAACCAGTATAAATCGATGATTACAGCATCAACCGGAATATCAAGTTCACGAAATAAGCGGATTGTTTTTAGGACTTCATCCTGATCTCTGTAACCAAAGCGGCTTGAGAAATTGCCGAGAGCCCAAAGTGGCGGAAGCGATTGAAATCCGGTCAATGAGTTGTAACTGTAAAGGATTTGCTCCCACGAGTCGCCGGCAATTATTTGGTACGTTTTTCTGCCGGAATACGCTTCAAACCCAAGTGAATTGTCATTTTCACTGTCTAAATCGAGATAACCAATGGTTGGATTATCAAAATGCACGGCGTACATATTTGAGGATAGTACCATTGGCAATGTGTAGTTTTTGAGTTCAGAGCGCGTATTATAGCCATAGTGCGCCCTGTTGAAGAGCCTGAGATTATGGCCTCTTCGGTTCATGCCAAGTGCGCGCGAACCACCACCCATCAATAACTCTGTTTCTGTAATTCTGAAATCTACCCGGTAGCCATCGTCTTCTTCGTTCATTACAAAGCCATTCGACTCTCTAAGTAAGCGCTTACTCTTATAATAAAAAGTAAATTGCGCCCTTTGCTTATCAAATGATGCCCGTATTCCGGAGCTCGCGATTTCAATACGACTATCATCTTCAGATACTGTCACCGAAGTTTGTTGAGGCTCTTTAACTACTGCGTGTGATGGCGGCTGATGCCCAAGCTCAGAGCCTTCAATCAGAAAATTTACTTCCAAAATCTCCGGAGTATAAAACTGAAGGATGTATAAACCCTCTGTAGTTTGAAATTGAAACTCATCATTTTGAGCTTCAAAGCCAATAAAACGCGAATCCTGCGCTGTTAAACTTACAGAAAAACAAAATAATAAAATGAAACTGAGTAGAGCTTTTGAGATATAATTGATCATATTGACATTCTCTTTTAACTAACTGAATTTTTTTGATTTTGGAGTTGAATTAGCAAGCCCCTTTAGATTCTTCCTTAATGTTTTAGAAACGTTTATTGGGGGATTTATATATGGGTTTACACTTCCAAAATTCCGTGATTGTAACTGCTTCCATATAATACAATAGAATTCTTTTTTATCCGAAAAAAACTGACATCGGATAAAAGGCAGGTTTTTGTTTTGCAGCACGGGGTGTGGGATTTGTTTATTTGTTTATTTGTTTATTTGTTTATTTGTTTATTTGAATCTAAAAGTAATAATGAGAAATTCCATACAATTTTGTCCTAAATTACGTACATTTAACAGAACAGAAATTAACTCAATTATATCATGCCACAAATTCAACTTGATCAAGACATTCGATCACTCTCAGATTTCAGAGCTAATGCCGCCTCTTATATAGAGCGTGTAAAATCAAGTCGTCGGCCGCTTATTCTTACCCAACATGGTAAAAGCTCTGCGGTATTAATTGATGTTGAAGATTATCAAAAATTACTCGATAAGATTCAGTTATTGGAAGAATTGTCTACTGCCCGAAAGGAATTAGATAATGGAGAAGGTATTAGCCATGAAGAGTTTTTTAATGAACTGAGAGCCAAATATACCTCATGAAAATTGTTTGGTCACCAACCGCCAGATCCAAAATTAAAGAAATTCTTGAGTATGTAGCCGGCGACAATCACTATGCCGCTTTAAACCTCATTGAACAGTTCGAATCTACCGTAGAAAGACTGAAAGTAAGTCCGGAATTAGGGAGAGTACTGCCGGAATTAGAGAATGTCAAAATCCGAGAGTTAGTTGTTCACAAAAACTATGGCGTAATTTATGAGATAAACCCGAGTCAATAGAAATATTGACAGTACGCCATTTTCGGCAAAACTTTTCTTCTCCTAAGCTTTAGTCATCATAAGCGTTCATAATCCGATTAAACCCATTAATAAGCCTCTCGAAAAAAATCCTGATTACTTGCAATAATAATAGTTGACTAATCAATAATTAATGTTTATATTTACAAAATGACATCACTTAAACCACATACGCCAATTGCAGAGGCAAATTTAGATCATGATGAGAAGCTCATTATTTTGATGCTTCAGAAAGTTGATCGTATCAAATTCAGGCTTTCAAGCGTTACGAATGCCGAAGGTGTTACACCTCAGCAATATAATATTCTGCGAATTTTGCGTGGTGCAGGCGAAAAAGGTTTACCAACGCTTGAAATTGGTAATCGGATGCTGGAACAGTCACCCGGAATTACGCGTTTAATAGACAGGTTAGAGCTAAAGAAATTGGTTGAGCGGAAGAGAACGAAAGAGGACAGGCGCATGGTTCATTGCATAATAACCAAAAACGGAATTAAAGTTCTAAATAAACTCGAAAAACCAATTTCTGATTTCCACGCTGAAGTTACAGCAGACTTAACTGATAAAGAAATAGAACAGTTTATCTCCAACTTATCGAAGCTTTAGATTTTTTTTAGAATATTAGTTAATTAATCAATAAATAACCACTAAACCATAGATTACACAATTATGTCAAACGTTAAATTATCCATTATTTATTACAGCTCAACAGGAACAAATTACCAGGTAGCTTTGGAAGCAAAGAAAGCTGCTGAAGAAGCTGGTGCTGAAGTAAGATTACGCAAAGTAGCAGAACTTGCTCCGGATGCAGCCATTGACAGCAATCCGGCGTGGCGTGAACACATAAACGCTACAAAAGATGTTCAAACCGCCACAAACGATGACCTTGATTGGGCAGATGCCGTAATTTTCGGAACACCTACACGCTTTGGTAATGTCGCAGCGCAGCTGAAGCAATTTATGGACGGCACAGGCGGACTTTGGTTCGAAGGCAAGCTTGCAAACAAAGTGTATTCAGCTTTTACCAGCGCGCAAAACCCTCATGGTGGCCAGGAAAGCACATTACTTGCATTATACAACTCCATTTACCACTGGGGCGGAATAATTGTAACTCCCGGCTACACCGATCAAAACCTGTTTAAGTCAGGTGGAAATCCTTATGGAACCAGCATTTCAGCCGACGGAAATGACATTCCCGAAGAAAAAGCAGAAGCCGCAAGAATTCAGGCCCGCAGAGTAGTAGAATTCGCAGCCAAACTGAAGTAAAAAGTAACTTAAGAATGCAAAAAAAGCCCTGAAAAAATCAGGGCTTTTTTAATAAACGAACTATTACAGCAACTTAAATTAGTGAAACTTTGTGTCTTCGTGACTTCGTGTTTCAACTAAAACTTTCCGACATTACCTCAAGTAATACTCGTTCCATCAAAATATCCCCACACGAAAACCAAGTGAAGCATGGAATCCAGATAAATCCGCGTCGCTTGTGCCCTCAAGATTCACGTTTTGGACGAATCTATAGTGCGCGGCTGTGGTCATTTTCAGCCATCTGGTAATATTCAGGTTCAGAGTTAATCCCGGTTTTACAACAAAAAATGCGTCTTTGGTTGTTTGAACGGGGATATTTCGATTTTCATAACGGGCATCACCGGAGCCAATCAACACCATAGCGCCAAAATGAATCAAATCGTTTGGCCTATGCAAATATTCGAGTTCAAATCCAGAATACTCAACTAAAATCTTTGGCTCAGGAATTGTCAGGTGCGACCAGCTTACAGGCTCAATATCCGACCGTACATTATAAGAGCCTAAGCCCACATTCAGTGTGTTCAATCTGTCGATATTAATAGCCAATGCTAGCCTGCGGCTTGTAATATATGCGGCATCTCCATGAATATCTGTAACTCCATAATTCCAGTTTCCGAAAAAACCAAATGTGCTTTTTCCTGAAATCAAGGTTTGTGGCTGCCGGTCTTTGGTAAATGATATTTCGCCTGTATGAAAAGAATGTTGTGCATTTGCTGATACAGCCAATGCAAAAAATGTGATTATAGTAATTACTGTATATCTCATCTGAATGATCCAAATTTAAAGGTTAATACGCCATTTACTCCAGAAAAATCGCTGTCTTTAAAGCCGGCTTTATCAATGCCGCTTGTAAGCCTGTAACTTATACCGGTACTGATACGGAAAAATGTTGTAACGTTAAGCTCGAGGTGTATTCCAGGTTCGAATACAAAAAATGCATCTCCATCATTGAAAAAAGTATCGTTGTCGTCTTCCCTTAAAGAAAATCCGCCGGCTCCGATAAGTGTTGTAGCCGTGAAGTGTACCAGGTCACTTGAGCGGTTAGTGTATTCGAGTTCCAATCCCCCATAACCAATTGCAGCATAGAGTTGCACATTTGGATTAGCGAGGAAGTCCTGATCAGGAATACGATGTTGAGTGGTAAGGCCATAACCGCCACCGCCGATAGAAATAGAATGGTTTTTATCAAATCCAATAATCCATCCGCCACGTCCGCCGACCCAAACTCCAAGGTCGCCCTTTACGTCACTGAATTTAACAACCGGGCCACCAAACCCACCATGGCTAACATCGCCGGTAATGAGCGTTTGCATAGTTTGGGAATGAGCCGGTGCAACAATAAGTAGTGTTAAAACACAAATAGTAGAAATTATCTTCATACACGCATTTATTTTAGATGATTCAGGTCGCCAAAGGTTTTAATTCAGGGTACTGTCTTTGTTTCAGATAATATTTATCCCGGAAAGGTTACAAATTATTTCTAAAGCGACCTGAGTTTTTTGATATGGTGATTTTTACGAGATGAAGATGAACTTTGTTCCGGCTGATTGGGAGATTTTTTTATTCTGTGATCGTACTCTTATAGTGCAAATCTGTAGAGATACACATGTGAACTACCCTAAAGCCGAAGATATATCTCTACAAATTTCTATGCGAACCGTCACAAAATGGGGCCGTTGATGAATGCTTGCAACCGCACCAGGCTACGTTTTTGGTTTCAGTAACTTTTTCAATTACGGGCTTATATTCTGTTGGTTTGTGGGAGCCATCGCAGTAAGGCTGCTTAGAGGATAACCCGCAAGAGCACCAGGCGTATGTACCGGGCTCAATTTTTAAGACAAATGGTTTTTTTACCGGAATTTTTGGCAATTTCATGATAAACTTGTTGGGTTATGACGAAAATCCTGAGAAAACTGTTACTTTCGAGCATGTTTTCAAAGAATTCTGTCGGTAGATTTTGCTATTTTAATTTTTATAACAATCAGGCTTTTCCCATAAACGGGTCTGTAAAGCCTTAACATTTTCGAATTAATATAATCATGGCTTCCATTTTCACAAAAATAATTAATGGGGAACTCCCCTGCTACAAAATAGCTGAAGATGAACATCATTTCGCTTTTCTGGATATCAATCCTGCCAGCGCGGGCCACACACTTGTGATACCGAAAGAAGAAACAGATTACATTTTTGATTTGGCGGATGAACGGCTTCAATCTCTCATTGCCTTCGCCAAACCTATTGCTAGAGCAATTGATAAAGCGACCGGATGCATCCGCACCGGCATAGTAGTAGAGGGCATGGAAGTTCCCCACGCGCATATCCACCTGATCCCCATTTACGACAAACATCAGAATTTTTCTTTGGGGAAGAAAACTAATTTGAGTTCTGAAGAAATGGAAGAGCTCGCGAACGAAATAAGGAGTTTTCTTACATGATTATAGGCGTTTTAGGCGGTCCCAACCTGAATATGCTGGGAAAAAGAGAAACCAAATTTTATGGCTCAGAAAGCCTTGAGGAACTTCAGAGAAATCTGGAAGACGTATTCGACAAACATATTTTTATTTTCTTCCAAAGCAATCATGAGGGCGAATTAGTGGATTTCATCCAAAAGAGAGTACTTGAAAACGACTTACAGGCGCTTATAGTAAATTTTGGCGGGTTAACACACACTTCAGTTGCTCTGCGCGATGCACTTGCTATGCTAAATGTTCCCAAAGTGGAAGTCCATTTGTCAAATATTCATGCGCGCGAAGAATTCAGGCATACCTCTCTCACTGCCGGCGCATGTAATGGAGTCATAGCGGGATTTGGTGCTCAGGGATATCACATGGCTGTAAATGCTATAGAAAAAATGGCTGAAGGATAATTTTTTGAGCACACTATTCAATATGCTACATGAGTAGAATCAGGGAGCTTTTCTCAGACAGTCTGGTGTACGGACTCAGCAGTGTGGCCGCGCGTTTCATAAACTATCTGCTCGTACCCTTTTACACTAAGTTTTTTACCCCGGCAGAGTACGGCGTTGTTGGGCTTATCTACGCTGCTATTGTATTTCTGAATGTGATTTTTCTATTTGGGATGGAGTCATCCTACATCAGATATGCAAATTCGCAAAAAGGAAAACAATCTACCGTTTTTACCACCATCCAGCTGAGTCTCCTCATAGCTGCCACAATACTCGCCGGACTCTTATACTGGGGAGGCGCTCCATATCTGATGCCGCTCATGAGTCTTGAGGGCGATTACGGATTGCAGCTTTTCGCCATGATGCTCTCTATCGTCTGGTTAGATACGCTCTGCATTGTACCTTATGCTCATCTGAGAATTATTAGAAAAGCCTGGCTTTACGCTGTTATAAAGCTTGTTAATGTCATCATAAACGTCGGGTTGAATCTATATTTGGTAATTGTGCTCGGCTGGGGCATTGAAGCCATTTTGGTGAGTAACATTATTGCTTCGGCAGCGGCGGTGTTGCTTTTGTTGCTTTTTACTTTGCCAATGTATAAATCCAGGCCTGACCTTGCCATTCTAAAAACCGCCTTGATTTTCGGTTTGCCATACGTACCAAACGGTATCGGATTTGCCATAAACGAAGTCTTAGACCGCTTTTTCCTGAATCAAATGACACCGGAACAGATTTTGGCGGTATACCAGGTTCCGTGGTCGCCTGAGGAAATAACGGGTATTTATAACGCCTGCTACAAACTGGCGGTGTTCATGCTATTAATCATCCAAATGTTCCGATTGGCGTGGCAGCCCTTTTTCATGCGGTACGGATTTGAGAAAGACTCCCCCGAATTATTCGCGAGTGTTTTCTTCTATTTCAACCTTTTTTGTTGCGGCGTTTTTTTAACAGTGGGGATTTTCGCCGAGTCGATAGCCGCTATTCCCGTCCCTCTGCTCGATGGCACAATCATTGACGAGCGCTATTGGCCTGGATTACATATTGTGCCTGTATTACTGCTGGCATATTGGTTTCAAGGATGGTTTATTAATTTTTCATCAGGCATTTTCATTAAAGAAAAAACCATCAAGTTCCCGTTAATTACGTTTATCGGGGTTATTTTCACCATCAGTGGTAATATTTTCCTTGTACCGGTGGCCGGAATGATGGGGTCTGCTATTGCTACATTGGCATGTTATGCTATAATGAGTATATTTGCGTTATACTATGCACTACAAGTTTTTCCGATTCGTTATCCACTTCTAAGGGTCAGCACTTTAATGCTAATTAGCGTGTTAATTGTGTACTTTGGTAATATTTTGCCATTTGTTTTTATAAGCGAATTAACTACTCGGTTGGTGCTTTATTTTAGCGGTTTATTGCTAATCGCTTTATTTTATTATTTTTATAAAAAAAATTAGATAAGTAATTCACTACGATAAATCGCGATGTTTTTCGGTTCAAGTATTATTACCTCTGCTTAGTTAAGCTACTATTAATAAAATTATTTTAGATATGAAAAGAAGCACAAAAGTGGGCATTTATATAGATGCTGTTGATGTTACCATGAATGGCGGATTTGGGTTGAGATATGATATTCTTAGAAAATTCGCCCTCCGCGACGGTTGCATGCCAAGCCGCTTAAATGTATACCTCGCTTATGATAAGTTCCGGGCGGACACTGATGAAAACTATCTCCAAAAAACGAACCGTTTCTGTGAAGTTTTAAGAGATTTTGAATTTAAAGTGGTTGAACGTCCTATTCAGAATTTCCAGGATCAGGATAATAAAGATGTCGTGAACAAGTCATTGATTGAAATGGAAATGGCGGCTGACATTATCACCCAAAGTAAAGACCACGACCGAATTGTACTGCTTACCAATCAGGAGAACTACATTTATGTGGTCAATGCAGTGCAAAATTATGGTAAACGAGTAGAGATCGTCGGTTTTGACAATGTTCCCTCCCACCTAAAGCGTGTTGCTGATTTATATATTTCAGGATATGTAATACCAGGGTTATTGCCGGTAAAATCTGCTTATGAATGGGGAACTGTTGGCTCAAGAGTACGAGGAGTGTGTTATGACTTTTCTCATAACGACGGTTATGGTTTTCTTAGATATCTGTATAAGATTGATGGAAATCTGTGGATTACAGATTCAAGAGCAGAAGAATCACCTTATAAAACTGTTTTCGCGCATGTATCTCAGTTTGAATCGGATTTTGATACGGCTTTTTTACCCAGTCGGGATTTAATTTTCGAGTTTAATCTGGTAAAAAACGAAAAAGGACTCGTAGCGCATGATATTGAGCTGGTATCGGCGCCTTAAATATTTATATTCTGTTATTTTGGCTGTGTAGACGTACAAATCCCATGATGTGTATTTCGTTCTAAAATTGTATCTTCAGATGCACAACTTTAGTCCAAAAAGGGCTAATTAATTCTTTGATCACTGAATAAAAAACCATGCAAAATCAAATCTGAATCGAAGTTAGTATTCTGAAATTCAGATTCGCTGCATGCATATATTAAACATAAATTATTTTCCGTCATGTTTAAGGAACTACAAGAATTTTATGATACAGCAAGCCTCGAAATGGATGAGGCAATTGATTTCCTGAAAAGGGAGTTTAACCATATTCGAGCCGGAAAAGCTACACCCTCGTTACTCGATGGAATAAAAGTAGATTATTACGGGACTCTTTCGCCATTAAATCAGGTAGCGAATATATCTGCTCCCGAAGCACGTCTTTTGGTTATTCAGCCATGGGATAAAGGAATTATCCCGGCTGTGGAGAAAGCCATACACACTTCCAATCTCGGACTTAACCCAAGCAATGACGGTAATCTTATCAGGATACCACTTCCCATATTATCAGAAGAACGCCGCCAGGAATTAGTAAAAGTTGCCAGAGATGTTGCTGAAAAAGCCAAAATAAGTATAAGAAATAGTCGTCGTGATGCTAATGATAATGTAAAAAAGGCAGTAAAAGACCTGTCACTACCGGAAGACTCACGCTTTGATGCTGAATCTGAAATTCAGGAGCTAACCGACAAGCACATTCAAAAAATTGATGAAATGCTTGAACAAAAAGAACATGAAATCTTGAGCATTTAAAACACCCTTCTTTGTAACTCAGGCCGGTTTCGTTCGCCGGCCTTTTTCATTTTTCGTATTCACCACACCTGATGGCTGATGTATCTGTCTCAGTTAGAACTGCACGGTTTTAAGAGTTTTGCTAACAAAACCACTGTCTCCTTCGACAGTGGCATTACCGCTATTGTTGGCCCTAACGGGTGCGGTAAATCGAATATAGTTGATGCCCTGCGCTGGGTTTTGGGAGAGCAGCGTGCCAGTTTACTGCGTTCATCGGCCATGCAAAATGTAATTTTCAACGGAACGGCTTCAAAAAAAGCCCTCGGGATGGCAGAGGTATCCGTGACTGTTGAAAACAACCTCGGTATTCTTCCCCTTGAATATTCTGAAGTAACCATAACCCGACGCCTCTACCGCTCCGGTGACAGCGAATACTTGATTAATGGTTCTGTTTGCCGGTTAAAAGATATTGTAGATTTATTTATGGATACCGGTATGGGGCCGGGGGCCTATTCGGTGATTGAATTGAAAATGGTCGAGGAAATCCTGAATGACAAGAATAACGACCGCCTCCGACTTTTTGAAGAAGCCGCCGGAGTTACCAGATACAAAGAGAAGCGAAAGCAAACACTGCGCAAGCTCGACGAAACACTAAAAGACCTGATTCGTGTTGAAGATATTCTGATCGAGATTCGTAAGAAGGTGCGTTCGCTTCAACTTCAGGCGAAAAAGGCGAAACGCGCAAAAGAATATACCGACCAACTTTACAAACTGGACCTCGCGTGGAACAGTTATGAGTATAAGCGCATCCTAGAAGAACTAAAACCGTTGCAGAATTCGCTTCTGGAAGCGGAAAAAGAGAAAAAAACACTCCAACAGAAATTAGCCGGACTTGAAGAGAGCGAAGTCCTGATAAAAAATGCACTCAGCGAAAAAGAGGCTCGCTTGAATGAAGCACGAAATCTGGCTTCATCGCTTGAAAGAAAAATAACAGAGACAATAACCTCGATAAAAATTAACGAGGGGAATATTGAGAATGAAAAACAAGTTATCCTCAATTTTGAAGCGGATATAAATCAGGCTGAACGAGATATAACTGATTTAAAAAAGAGCAAAACGATAGCCACAAAAAGCCTGGAGGAACGCAAACAATCACTGGAACAGGCCAAAGGTGAACTGGAAAAATTCAGAGAAGCGTACGGGGCTTCCGAAAATGAAGTGTCGGAACTCAGAAAAAACATCCGAAACCATACCAATGAGCAAGAAATGCTCAATCGCAAGATAGCTGATTTACGCTCTGCAAAAATCAGGCTCGATTCCCGCAAAGAAAATGCGCAGGAAGACCTCAGGCGAATTGAAAATCAGCAAAAAGAAACCAAAAGCCAGCTCATAGAAATTGATAAAGAATTAAGCGAGTTGCAAGAAAACCTGACATCCCAAAAAACTAAACGCGATGATGCGCGGCTTGCACAGGATGAAATTCGCACCGCAAAAGAGCAAATTAGCGCTCAGTTGGATGAGTTACGAGACCGGCTTAGAAAAGAAACCAGCCGAATTGAGTCACTGCTTTCCGAGCGGGAGCTACTTAAACAAATTTCGCAATCTCATGATACTTTCCCGGGAAGTGTACAGCATCTTATGTTGGGGCAAAAGTCTTTTGGCTTACTTGAAGTGGTTACCGATGTACTTTCCACCGGTTCTGAATATGCAGTCGCGCTGGAAGCATCGCTGGGTGAGGCTTGTAATTATTTGGTTGTGGAAAATGCCGCGGATGCTCAAAAAGCTTTTTCTGTACTTCAAAAAGACAAAAAAGGCCGCGCTGCAATCATCCCGTTAGACATGCTTGAGAATCTTTCCGCACTGGTTCATAAAGATTCTTTGGCGCACCTCGTACAATGCGAACCCCGTTTCGAGAAATTGAAAAGAATTCTGCTTGGTGATGTGTGCCTTGCCGATAGCATTGAAGATGGCATCCAAAAAGTGAAGGAAGACCAATTAACGCGCGTAACCAAAGAAGGCGATGTTATTACGCGTGAAGGCATCCTGAAAAGCGGCAGCAAACAGAAAAATATTGGTATCAGAACGGGGCTTAAAGATCGTATTGAAACGATTGATAAAAAAGCGGAACAATCTGATGCCGTTATAAAAGAAACCCGCGATCAAATTTCGGAAATAGAGCATAAGCGTGCTACACTCGACGAGGAACTAGCCAGAAAAGAATACGAACTGGCTGAGTCGAAAGTAAGGGAAACCGAGCAACGTATAAACAGTTTAAAATCCAGAAATGAGTTACTTTCAAAGACGGTTCAGGATCTTGAGCAAAGGGAAAAAGACATAAACGAAAGCAACCTAAAGTCAGAAAGTGACCTTGCCGGACTGGAGCCCGAGATACATCAACTCAATGAGCGGCTCGAAAAAATTATTGAGGAATTACTGGGATTGCGGAATAAACTCCGGGATAAAGATGCCCAGCTGCGCAGGTCACAATCTTCGATGAATGATGCCCGTGTTACCGTGCAGCGACTACAATCTGAAACAGAGCGCTTCGAGCAGGAAATCAGACAAGCTGAAAATGGTATCAACACGATTAAACAGCGGCTTGAACAACGTGCTGAGCAAGCAAAGACAAGCCGGGAGAAAATCAAGCAGCTGACGGAGCAGACCGAATTGTTGCGCTCGGATGTTGAAGAAAAGGAGCAGGAAAAAACACAAGCCGATGCCGCACTCGAAGAAGCTGAGCAACAGGCGCAGCATCAACGAGGAAAACTAAGAGGAACAGAAGATGAAATTCGTCAGGTTCACCGCAAGCGCGAAATAAATTCTGAGCTCATCCATCAGCTTGAAATCAAACAAAACCGACTCGAAATGCAGTCGCAGGGTTTGCTTGATTATATCTGGGAAACCTACAGCATGGTAATTGAGCAAATTGAAGAGACCTTCGACGAAGATACTGATCCGAATACAGCCAAAACTACCATCAGCAATCTCAAAGAGCGTTTAAAATCTATCGGGGAAGTAAACCATCTGGCGATTGAAGAGTACGAAGAAGAAGTGGAGCGGCTTGAGTTCTATGAATCACAAATTTCTGATCTGCGTGAAGCAGAGGAAAAGCTCAGAAATACCATTCGGGAAATAAATAAAACGGCGAATGAGCGGTTCAATAAAACTTTTATTGACATAAGAGACAATTTTAAGCGCGTATTCGGGATGCTCTTTAACCAAGATGACCACTGTGATTTAGTGCTGCGGGATAAATCAGATGACCCGCTGGATAACAAAATTGAAATAATTGCGCGTCCGCGCGGTAAGCGTCCGTCAAATATTGAGCAATTGTCGGGTGGAGAGAAAACGCTGACCGCCATTGCGTTGTTATTTGCTATATATCTTGTTAAACCGTCGCCGTTTTGTATTCTCGATGAAGTAGATGCTCCGCTTGACGATGCCAATATTGAGCGTTTCACTCATTTAATACGGCAGTTTAGCAACGAAACACAGTTTATTGTAATTACACACAACAAAAAAACGATGGATAAATCTGAAGTCATGTATGGCGTAACCATGCAGGAAACCGGCGTGAGCCGTCTTGTAGGTGTACGGCTTGAGCAGGCTGAAGCCTGATATTTCAATGGAATAAGCAATTTTGCTTAATTCATATTATTAAGACACAGACCTGTCAGGTTTTGAAGATGTTAACTTTTTAATATTACAGCTGAAGTTGAAAACCTGACAGGTCTTTCAGGATAAATTCCCAGCGCAATGTCACTATTTCTAAATTCGCTTACAATCAACAGTAAACTTTAAGACGTCCAATGGCAAAAAAATTTGATATACCTGAAATCTATAAATCCGATATCATTCGCAGGGTTAAAGAATCACGTCAGATCTTAGATCCCAGAAAAAAAGACCTGGCTCCGGTTATGGTAGATTTTGGCCCGGTTCGTTTTCTGGTTCCGCGGCATTTTGGATTTTGTTACGGTGTAGAAAATGCCATTGATATTGCATACCGCACCATTGCAGAAAATCCCGATAAAAATATTTATCTCCTGAGTGAGATGATTCATAATCCAAATGTGAATCGTGATTTGATTAGCAGAGGCGTTCGATTCTTATTTGAAACCAGCGGGAAACCCATTATCCAAATCAACAGCCTGAACCCGGACGATATCGTGATTGTCCCCGCTTTTGGAACAACACTTGAAATCCAGAAAGAGCTTGAATCAGTGGGGATTAATCCCTACCAATACGACACCACATGTCCTTTTGTAGTGAAAGTTTGGAAAAGGGGAAGCCAACTGGGGAAAAAAGAAAACACGTTGGTTATACACGGAAAACACACGCATGAAGAAACGCGGGCAACGTTTTCACACAGTGCCAGTGTTGCGGCAGCAGTGGTAGTTCTAAACCCTGAGGAAGCAGGAATTCTTGCCGAAATCATGCTCGAAAAGCGTCCGCTTTCAGATTTTGATACCTATTTTGGTCACAAATCCACACCCGGATTCGACCCACTCAAAGATCTTGAGAAATTTGGTGTGATAAACCAAACCACCATGCTGGCTACTGAAACCAAAGAGGTTATGGAAATAATGCGGGCAGCCGTAGCAGAAAAATATGGGGAAGAAAAAGTTAAAGAACACTTTGCCGACACATCAGATACTCTTTGCTACGCAACAAATGAAAATCAGGGTGCCACATTAGGCCTGCTTGAAGCCAAAGCAGATATCGCTTTAATTGTGGGGGGATATAATTCCTCTAACACAATGCACCTGGTGGAGCTCCTGGAACAGAAATTTCCATCCTATCATGTAAAAGATGCTACTGAAATAAAATCAGAGCTTGAAATTCACCATTTCGATCAGTGGCAGAAAAAGGTGCTGGTTTCAAACAACTGGCTTCCGGATGAACCAAGGCCCTTGACTGTTGCAATTACATCCGGCGCTTCGTGTCCCGATGTACTTGTTGATGAGGTGATTTTGAAAGTGCTAAGCTATTTTGATGAAACGATTTCTGTAGAAAAAGCACTTGAGCCATTCGCTGAAGCTGGATGATTAGTTTTGTACGATTCGGAAGTAAGAAACTCTTCTGGGCTGAACTGAACGGATTCTGACTTCAAAATCTTTTTCGAGAATAATAACATTCGGCTCAACAAAGCCTGTTTCATCTTCCAGGATTTCGTTGAAATTAACAAAGGCATCAAACAAAAGCTCATCCTGCGCGGCGCTGTACTGGCCAATAGGAACATCAAACCTGACCATTACCGACGAAGGCGACAACGAGTAATTCAGGCTTTCATCTCCACCTCTCAGAAGTACAGGAACCCGCATTTCACCTTCTGTGAATTCAGACACTTGTAACCTGAATTGAACTTCATCAGTACTCAAACTGATGAGCTCATTAGCTGGTTCAAGCGCAAGCCTGATATCTAACGACTGATTAAGATCGCTGAAATTTCGAGCACGGGTTGGCCAGTATTGAACCCCTTCAACCAAGCTCCTTGCACCGCTCACAGTAACACTATCAGGAATGATGCGTGTACTGCCAACCGGGCCAAATTGTCTTCTGAAATCAATACCAACCTCGGGTCGGACGGGGACTTTTCGGGTAATTCTTTCATCAAGTTGTATTCTTATGGATGGCGGCCTTACTCTGGTAACATTTAACCCACTTACGCCGCTGAGTTGGTTCTGAACAGCCTGTGTCAGGTTCACCAAGTCTTCTTCATTCACATTTACAGGAACTCGTGGAGCTGACCCAAACAGGCTTAATAGTTTCCAGCCCTCGCCGTTTACAGATGCTTCAACAAACTCGGGTAATGGTTCTATAGGTGCCCTACCCTCCGGAAAATCACCATACATGAGCGGTATTTTCAAATTCATGCGATATTCGTTATCCAAATTGATAAGCATCCACATACCAATGGCAACTACATAGGCCACACCAAATACAGCGATTTTTTCAGGACGAGGAATGTGCCCGTCTTCCCTTGCTTGAGAGGGCTCAGGCAACTTTAGTTTCCTTCGTATTTGATTAATCAGACCCATGAAAGAAAAATATAGAGGTTTTATGGATGGTTACAGTATGATGTATTTTTCAGCCGTAAATTACGATTTCCTTTACAACTTCTCCATTTACAGCTTCATTCAATTTTTTCATAAGACTGTATCGCTGCAAGTGAATTTCCTGACGCCACATTTGATTTTTTACTGTCAGAATTAGCTTGTCATTCCGAAAAGAAGCTCTGGAAATTTGCTCATATACTTTCTCTCCGGCAATCTTTTGCAAAACCGCCAGAACCATCCCCTGCTTTAATTCTTTCTTGCGGGGATATTTTTCGATGTAGTCTTTAATCAAATCGCCAATGGCGACCGGTTTCCCTGAAAATCCTGGCATGTTATGCTTTCATAATTAAATCAATATCAATGGACACTAACCAAATGTATAAAAAAAGTTTCACCCCTTAAAATCTGATTTTCCACCGGATTTTTCTTCGAGTTTAATATCACCCATAGTAATATTTTCCTGTAGCGGTTTTAGCATGTCATAGGCGTTCAACAAGGCACCGTGAACCGCCGTCATTACTTCCATCTCAAGGCCTGTTTTCCAAACAGTGCGTGCTTCTGCCGTAAATTTTAAGCCGTTTTCTTCGATGCTCATGGAAACTTCAATCCAATCCAAAGGAAGTGTATGGCTGAAGACCATCCATTCAGGTGTCCTTTTGCCTGCCATTATTCCGGCTACACGTGTTACAGCAGCAATATCTCCTTTTGGTACTGTTTTATTTTTAACTCTGCTTATAGTTTCTTTATCCAGAAAAATTTTACCACTCGCACGGGCATACCTGAGTGTGGATTTTTTATGGCTGATGTCGATCATAGAATGTGGAAAATAGATTATAAATATTGATGTAGTGAATATACGTGATTTAATTTTTGGGGAATAAACATAAAATAATTGTGATTATTCAACAACGGTCCCGATTCTGCGTGCTTGTCGCATAGCGTTGCGGGATGTTACAGCCCAGGCGGGATTTACGGGTGCACCCGCTTCTCT
>SLDG01000301.1 GCA_007125355.1 Balneolales bacterium
AAAGTTGAGCAGACAGATGTTCAGGAATTACGAAAGCTGAATAATGAGATCAGCAAACTGAAGAGCCGTATTGAAGGGGCCAGGTTAACACTTCGTATTGAGACGGAGTCAGATAAAATATTCGAGTTTAGTGAGGCTGGGAAAACGAATGAAGAAATTAAGGCCAAATCAGGAAAAACGATTGAAAAAAAAGCTTCAGGAGGTTTTACTCTGTCCATGGATGGCGTAAAGATTGATGTGTTTTCCGGTGATGGCGATCTTGAAGAGGTCGTGAAACGTGTGGCGGAAAAAGAAGAGCAATTGAAAAGTCAGCTTGATAAGCTGAAGGTAGATTCCCTGCAAAGCGCTGAATCGCTGGCAGAACTCTACAGGCAAAAACAGCAGGAGCTAAGTAACGTAAAAAGCCTGTATGAGTCTGAACTTGATAATAAAGATATTGAGTCATTAAAATCGGAGTTGCAAGAACTTGGGAATCTGGAAGATGTTCGGGCTTTTGATGTTATCAATCAGGACCTGGTAGATGCCCAAACCGACCTTCGAAGCCTTACCAAAGATGCCGAAGCAGCTGAAGAGCAAATAACAAAATGGCGGAAAGAGTTTGAGACGGTTGATGATGTGATTATGGAACTGGCGGAGACTTCCAAACTCATCAAAGATGTAAAAGCAGAGATTGAAACCCTGCCTTATTTACCGGAAGGTTTCCACTCAGCCGAAGAATTTATCGACAAGGTGGAATCACTGGATCGTGAAATACGGGATTTGTCGCAAAGAATCAGTGATCAAAAAATTGAAAAGGCTAATCTTGAAAAAGATGCACCGGACACCTCATCCGAAGAACTAAAAAAGATGATGGAAGAGGCTGAATCAGAATTTGAGCGCACTCATAAAGAAGGTGAGACACTTGCCAGAGTACGGGAACGAACCAAATCCCTGCTGGAGACGATGGATGCGAAAACGTACAGCGGCCTTGAAAAGAGTTTTCTTGGCTGGTTGCAGCAGATGACCGGTAACCGGTTTGATGAGATTAAAATGAATGGTGATTTACCATCAACATTTACAACCGATGACGGTAAGTCGCTTACCTATTCTCTGTTGTCACACGGAACCAAAGATATCGTTGCGCTTGCCTGGCGCTTTGCCCTGACTGAGCATTTCATTCAGGAGCAGTCCGGATTTGTTATTCTTGATGATCCCATGGTGGATATGGACCCGGATCGAAGAAAACTTGCTTCTAAAGCGATAGAAGAATTTGCCGGGAAACATCAGGTGTTAGTAATGACGTGTCATCCGGAGCACGGGGAGCAACTGCAGCATCACTCTCTTGCCGAAATAATTTAATTTCATCTGACTTTATTTATTGATTATGACCGAAATACACAAAAACCTCTACATCGGCAACGAAATCCAGCACTATCAGAAAAATTTATTTCGTGCGCATGGAGAGGAGACGGGGTAATTGAATTAAAAAAACTCAGTAAGTGATGAGAAATGAAACTTATTTACATGTTGATTCAGTACTGGGAGTTCTGAGAACCGGCGATATTCCTATAAAGGTTACAGCTGTAGATGGTAATGTATATTTAATCAAGCATGATATAAAGGGACATGCGAAAAGGAATTTAGTTTGCGAATACCTTGCGCATAAGATATTTGATTATTTTGGCGTATCTATTCCTAATGCTGAAATTCTAACATTTGATCCCAACATGTTTGCAGAAGAGTTATCGAGTGTAGCAGGGCGTTTTGTAGAACATAAGGTCTTTGCTTCAAAATGGCTTAATGCATTGGATATAAAAGATGATCTGTATGTTAACCATAAAAGTGCTGACAATCTTGATAACCCAACGGAATTAGCAAAAATACTTGTTATGGATTTATGGTTAAAGAATAGCGACAGACAACCACTTAATCTTAACTTAATTGTCTCAAAACAAAGGGTTTATGCAATTGATCATTCTGCTATTTTCGACCAAAACAGCTTTAGAAGTTTAGTAAATAAGGATATAAAAGAGTATTTTACAGAACCGGGTGAACAGGGTGATTTGCTCATTAATTCTCATTATTTCAAGCATTACTTCAAAAAAAATCCTGAAGAATTCCATTCAGCCGGAGTTGAACTCTGCGACAAAATCAATTCGACCGATCTAACGTTTATTAACAACACTTTGGATTCTTTACCTGAAGGTTGGCATATAACGAAAGATGAAAAAAGTGCCATTTTAGACTACTTGGATCACAGAAAGAATCGCTTATATGAAGTTTTTACCGGTCACTTAGACTTTAGCCGTAAATAGTTATGGAACACATCATTCATTACAGAATCTTTTACTGGGTACCGAACACACTAACCGGAGAACGGATAGCTATAGGACTATGCCTGTTCGATAAAGAACTGCGGAGATTAGATGCCCATTGGCTAAAACAGAGAGATCTTTCAAGGTTGCAAAAAATTTTTGTTCATACCAGCAAAGATGACTCTAAAAACGTCTTAAACCTATTGCAGGGAAATAACGATAGCTGGAAATCAAAGGCTTTTGACCCTTCATTTTGGAATTACATAGAGCGCTACTGGAATGGCATACTTCAAATTTCTGATTCGAAAAAAGTCTATTATGACGGGTCACAAAGCGGCTTTAAGTTCAAAAGTGAAAACCTGAAACACAACTTCCTTCCATTAGCTTCAGACAAAAAGCTGGATGAACGTAAACGTGCAAGAGGTATAAAAAAGAAATTTGTTGAGCTTGCAAAAAGTAAAAATATAACCGACAAAGTAAGTATAGGTGAATCTATCCCTGAAAGTGGCAGGTATCATTTACTGAAGCCATTGTACCTCGATTTTGGAGCCTTTAATGGTAACATGATTGGTTCTGTCGGCCTTAATTTTGGCTTAAATCCAGACAGCTTGATAAATAACATACAAATGTATCTGGCCGGATTCCAAAGAATTCGAAAAGTTGAGCGCGATGGTAATTTTAGTTTTGTGATTCACATTCAGCAGGAATCGTTTCAACCTGATTCAATTGAAACCGAAAAGCTCTTTAAGGATTTTAAAATCCACTGTGATGATTTCGGCATATCAGTAATCGATATCAAGAATTTGGATAACTTCGTTGATGAAATTGCTTCAAATCCAGATTTAAGGCCACTGCATGAGGTTGTGGCTTAATTTTGTTTAGCCTTATCTGACATTTTTTAGAAACGCATCATATCCGACGAATACCGTAATCGCAGGATTGGGGATTTTCTAAAAGAACTTCAGCTTACAGAGGGCCGCGCCACCGGCTTCCCAAAAATCTACGAAGCCATGAAGCGAAACGGTTCCCCTGAACCGATATTTGAGACTGATGATGAGCGGACATATTTCTTAGCGGTTTTACCGGTGCATCCGGAAGTGAAAAAGAAGGGCGAAGTTGGGGGCGAAGATAGGGGCGAAGCTGGGGGGCAAGCTGGGGGGCAAGCTGAAGAAAATGGCTTTAATGATACAGAAAAAGCAATTTTAGGTCTTCTACACGAGGGGGCATGCTCAGCAGAAGAAATTGCTAAAAAATTAGGTTTAAAAAAGCGGACAGGTTCGTTACAACGTACATTGAAAGGTCTGCTTGAAAAAGAATATATACGGTTTTTATACCCGGATATACCCAGACATCCAGAACAAAAATACGTATTGAATAAATTGCCGTAGATAAAGCTGTTGACAGGCAGGTATAATGTGTCAGGAATAGCTGATTTCCTGCAATAAAAAACACCACCTACGGCCCATTCGGGCTGGTGCAAAAAGTATATCTAATCCGTTTGAGTTGACGTATGTTTAGTTATTCTGATCATCTGGAATTGAAGTTGAAGCCGACTCAGGTGAATGATGATGAATAAAATGGCTATGATTTTTTGAAATCGATATATTAATTCTATATGAAAGTCGAACACAATATCACCCGTATCCGGCATCTTATGAAGATGTACAGGCTCAGTGTGTCCGGTTTTCTGGAGAAAATCAGTG
>SLDG01000006.1 GCA_007125355.1 Balneolales bacterium
AAGAGATTACAACGCTTCCGGGGGTGCTTGTTGTACCTTCGAATGGTAATACAAAAGCTGTTACTGTACTTGCAAAACCTAAACGCTAACATACAAAACAAACGATTATGAAATATTTTATAAGTTCATTTATTACTGTAATTCTGGGTTTAAGTCTTGCCCTGAATGTTCAGGCTTTAGACAATCATGCTAAAGTAGGGGAAAAAGCTCCTGACTTTACTTTGGTTGATTCTCATGGAAACGAACACTCATTGAGCGATTTCCATGGTCAATTTGTAGTACTTGAGTGGCTGAACCATGAGTGCCCGTTCGTTAGAAAATTCTACAATGCCAACAAGATGCAAGAACTACAAAAAAAATATACCGACAAAGGTGTTGTTTGGCTCTCAATTATTTCTTCGAGGGAAGGTGAGCAGGGATTTATGACACCTGAGGAAATTAACAAAGCCAACGAGGAGAAAAACGTATACGCTGCCGCTGTTTTAATTGACGAACCCGGCAACGTCGGTCGCTTATACAATGCAAGAGTTACACCACACATGTATGTCATTAATCCTGATGGTGTTTTGATTTATGACGGCGCCATTGATGACAAGCCAACAGCAAACCCGCGCGATATTGAAGGTGCTCACAACTACGTTATTGCTGCCCTCGATGCTGCCATGAATGGCCGCGAGGTTAAAATTAGTACTACGCGCCCTTATGGTTGTAGTGTAAAGTATTAATCCCCTGTAAATCACGAAACTAAAGCCCGGGACGTTCATCGTTTCGGGCTTTTTTTATAAGTCAGTCGCCGGTTCCAAAAACTCCAAATCGACTTTAAGTGGCTTTATTCTGTCGGGTATAATTTGTCTGAGTTGTTCTTTGCTGTATGTACCACTCTCAATTGATGCACTATTCTCTAATTTCAAACTACCTTTAAGTTCCAGAGCAGAATCTTCTTTCATGTAGATTATCATCCCCTCTTGCAATAGTAATGTGGTTTCAGCCGGCACCTCTAATACATCCCAAATAAACACATCCTGAGAAATCACCAATTCATCATACTCTTCAACAAAAAAGGGATGCTCTGAAAACAGCACAGTCAATTCATTTTCCTGCTTTTCTTCGATTTTGAAGTTTATCCCAAAAGGATTACCGTCTTTAAAGCTCGAAGGTGGATTGCTCCAAGTGGTAAAATATCGCTTAGCACCTTTTTCAGTATTAAATGTTGTATCGAAATCTCTGCCTCTCATGTAGCTGTAGCATCTTTCTTCATCATTTTCGCCATGCACGAATAACACCACTTGTTCCAGCTCTTCATTTTTTCGGGCCGATTCCCGAATCGTGAAAATATCTCTGTATGAGTATCCTCTTGGGTTTTGGGATGTTCTTCTCAATACGGGCTGATCGAACCGGGAGCCACAGGCATCACTAAATCCCAGAATTTCCCAGTTATGATATCCATCAGCTGGAATCGGAATGAGGTTTTGCTGTTGTGTTGAGTATGGAACTCTGGCTCTGAAAACTGCCATGCCTTTGTCATCCGAACGGATGGTGGCATTATCATATGTTGGCTCAATTCCGGTTGAAACCTGCACTTTTTGCCTGTTTTCGAAATACAAATACTCCCCATCGTTTATCCTGAATTTTGCGGCATCTCCGGTGGTATAGTAATCTCCCAATGTAATTCTTGCTGAGGGTTCCTCCAAAAGAGTGGCTTCCGACCAACCAAGACGCTCTCGCTCAAATGCATTAATACTTTGGTTGGCAATATGAGTGTAAAATAACCCCCAATAAGAGGGATGAATACTGCTGCCGCCCGGATATGGATGGGCAAAACCCACAAGATTATGCGCCATTTCATGTATGAGCATATTAAAGGTTTCAAGAGCACCTCTGTGAAACAATTGTGTAATACCGGATATATTAAAACCCGATCCTTTAACGCGATATCCATTATCTACAGGAAACTCAGCTGTCCCCAGACCGGCTATTCCATGCCATGAACTGCCAAAGGGGTGCGACATTCCCGGGGGACGGCGGTATATCATGATAAAATAATCGAGAACAGAATCAGGCTCAGCAACATGGTGTCCTCTGCGAGTACTGCTCCAGCGGTCAAACGGAGTCAAATCTTTCTGAATTTGTGCTTTTATGTCTGATTCCGGGTCACCATCCCCAAAAAGCTTTTGAATTACAAATCTGTTTGCCCTGCCATAGTGATTGTTCATAAATGAATCGGGGATACTTGTGTACAGTACATCTCCGGTAACCATAAACTTGCCAAGTGATGCTTCCCTGAAATAGTTGGAAATATTGGCATATTCATCAGAAACCGTATTCCAGCTTGGGTTGATGTAATCCCGCATCCAATCTTCTACTTCTGTGGGGTCATCAGGATTTGGTTTAGAGGGCCAAGGCCACCAATCGCGATTATCTCCTTCAAAACGCACGAATATTACATGGGCATGCAACCTGCCAATGGCGGGAATTTGTTCACCAAACTCAGTTTCCATCCCGGCAAACATTATTGGCTCAGTAACTTCCGCTTCAACTGCTCTTTCTTCAATAACAGCAGGTTGTTGTGCGTTACAAGATCCTGTAAAAACAAGTGCAACAATTGCGACCCAAAACCATCTAAATCTGAAGTTTAAAAGTATATTCATGACTGCAATTTATGAAATGGATAGTGAAGAAAAGAATCTTTTTTCGTATCCTTTACCCTGTAACAACATTGTGAATTATCTCTGCGACAAAATCTTACGTCTGGCTTTGCACATCAGGCTAAACTAACTAACAATTTAATCCTCACCTAAAATTAAAAATCTATGAGATATTTAACTACTCCTGCTTTTTTTAAAATAATTGCAGCTATTCTTGTAATTGGCCTTGTGGGCTGTTCGTCTTTAAATCAGGCGCAGCGCGGCGGCCTTATCGGAACCGGTGCCGGTGCGGCTGTTGGTGCGGCAGCCGGAGCTCTTCTTGGCGATACTGCTAAAGGTGCCATCATTGGTGCTGTTGTGGGCGGTGCTGCCGGTGCAATCATTGGTGCACAAATGGATCGTCAGGCCCGTGAGCTTGAAGAAAGTCTTGAAGGCGCTTCTATTGAGCGTCTTGATGAAGCAATCGCCATCAAATTTGACTCAGGCCTTCTGTTTGGATTTGATTCCTCTGATCTTTCTACTGAAGCCAGAGATAACCTCGGACTACTCTCGAACAGCCTAAAAAAGTATGATAACACCGATGTGCTGATTATTGGCCACACTGATGGAGTCGGGTCAGCTACGTATAATATGGGCTTAAGCGAGCGCAGAGCACAATCTGCCGCCAATTTTCTTGGCAGTCAGGGGATTGCTTCCGACAGATTGATTGTTGAAGGCCGCGGCCTCACCGAGCCTATCGCTGATAACGACACAGATGAAGGACGCGCCCTCAACCGCAGAGTCGAGATTTTAATTCTTGCCAGCGAAGAATTTCAACTTGAAGCGCAAGACCAGTAATTTTTTTGATACAAGTTTGGGATGCCTCTATCCCAAACTTGTATTAATAATCAAAGCCTGCAAACGATTTAGAATGTTCTGTAGTTATTCAGATATAATCTCATCGACTTAAATAGAAGATGATAAATTTCGGCTTAAAAAATTGCCCATTACTCACTTCAGAATCTACAACTCTCGTACTATTACAACATGTTTTTCAATTTTTCAGAAACCATTCAGGACTTAGGATATTTAATTTTACGCATAGGGCTTGGCTTTATGATAATGCTGCACGGTTGGCCTAAAATTATTGGCGGTATGGAACGCTGGGAAGCTCTTGGTGGCGCCATGACCAACCTCGGTATTGATTTTATGCCCGCTTTTTGGGGTTTTATGGCCGCTTCGGCTGAGTTTTTTGGCGGGATTTTTCTCATGCTCGGGCTTTTCTTCAGGCCGGCAGCATTTCTGCTTTTCTTTACAATGGTAGTAGCCACCATCATGCACATAGCCAACA
>SLDG01000112.1 GCA_007125355.1 Balneolales bacterium
CAATACCTGAAGTACGTAACTATAGCCGCACTTGTATTGTTTTTGATATTCGTTATTCCTTCCTTAGAGCTTTGGTAAGAATCGAAAGAGTTTCGGGTTCCAGGTTTCAGGTTGCGAGTTTTTTCGAGTAAAATTTAATTATTTACCAAAATGTGAACATTGGTAGTCAGTCTGCCACGTCCCGAGTATCGGGGAGCGGAATGCCGGGCATAGTTCGAAACTATGGGCGAGTAATGCAATCCGGCATGTAGTCGAAGACCCGGTCGATATGGCAACGTACCCGGAACCATGTCATTTCGAGGGTACACTGTCGCAAATGGTACAGCACATGACAGAAGGCTTCTTAACTGGCCATCCTAAAGCATACCCGAGAAATCTCCCAAATAAGCCGTGGCAATAATGATGCAATAAGCCACCTTGGGAGATTTCTCCCGCATGCATTGTATTGGTGAGAGTTGTAACCGTGATTTAGTAATTTGCCCTTGGCGAGTGTCTGCGCTCGAAATGACAGCTTGTTACAGACATGCTGCCCTAAACTCGAACCCTTCGAATCCGCTCAAAGTGCGAATAGAGTGGTTAAAAAGCATAAATAAGCAGCGTTCTCTCAACCTTCGCCTTAACCTAGATCTCAATCAGACATTAAACATTAATCAATTATCAAGTTGATGCAGTCTCTACCAAATGTTACATTCCCATCTGACACAGCAGGGGCGTAACTTTTCGAATCGCGATTCCTGCTTTTTTAGCATTTAACAAAACTATATGCCATGCTGAATTACATTTGGGGTGGATTAATTATAATCAGCCTTGTATTTGCTCTTGCAAGTGATACTTATGACCATTTTGCCGATACCTATCGGAATAATGAGGAAATCACCGTTCACCTTTCGTTTCCTGAATCGGCTGATATGGACAGACGTCAGCCGGTTGTGTTTAGAATTGGGGATGATGAAAAGATTCACGAAGCAAGATGGTTCCCCACAGACAGCGGAACAGAAGTTATAATACCGGTAAGTGAAGATTTACCTGAGCACTGGCAGCTTGTAGCTGAAAATCAGGATGCCCGTGATCTTACAACACTCCGCGCAGAGGTTCTTTTTTTCGATCGTGATAAAGGAACTGCCCAAATTGTGCTTCCTGCTGTTATTTTGGTAAAAATGCGTGCCATCACACAAGCAGCCTTCGATATGGCAGAATTCGCAGTTACTCTCGCAATCGGCTTGATTGGAATTATGGCTTTGTGGCTCGGACTCATGAAAATTGCCGAAGAATGCGGGCTTATTTACAAGCTGGTGAAAGTAGTGAATCCGATACTTGGCAGGCTCTTCCCAAATGTTCCTAAAGACCATCCTGCGCTTGGAGCCATAAGTTTGAATTTATCCGCAAATATGCTCGGACTTGGTAATGCCGCTACACCGCTGGGAATTAAAGCGATGGAGGAACTCCAAAAACTAAATCCCGACAAAGAATCAGCAACAAATGCTATGTGTATGTTCTTGACGATGAATACCGCAAGTGTACAACTTGTGCCTCCGGTTACACTCATCGCACTACTCGGTGTGGGCGTTGCTGAATTATTCTATAGCATCATTATCGCTACGGCCATTTCATTGACTGTCGGCATTCTGGCTGCAAAATATTATGCCCGGAAATTCCCCGAGCCACCCATCGAAGAGCTCACAGAAATTAAGGAGGCCTGAGCATGCAAGTTTTATCAATTTTAGTACTACCGGTAATTATTGTACTCATTCCGCTATACGGGCTAATTAAAAAAGTAAATGTGTACGAAGAATTTGTGGAAGGTGCCAAAGAAGGCTTTCAGATTGGGGTGCGAATTATTCCGTATCTCGTGGCTATTTTATTTGCAATTGGTATGTTCAGAGCCAGCGGTGCAATGGAATGGATGGTAACATTGCTCGACCCCGTTTTTTCTCTGGTGGGATTCCCCGTTGAGGTACTCCCAATGGCCATCATGAGGCCGCTCACAGGAAGCGGGTCAGTCGGAGTTATGGCCGATTTAATTACCGCTTACGGTGAAGATTCCCTTATCGTAAAAATGGCCGGAACAATGTTTGGCTCTACCGAAACTACCTTCTATGTAATCGCCGTGTATTTCGGTGCCGTAGGTATCAGAAAAGTACGTTACGCCGTACAAGCCGGACTCATAGCCGACCTCGCCGGGGTTATCGCGGCAGTCGCTGTTTGTTATTGGTTGTTTGGGTGATTTGAGGCTGAGCGAGTTTCGTGTTCCGTGTTTCGGGTTGCGTGTATTTCGAGCTAAGTAATTGTTTTTAAGTCTTAAATAGTAATTGGTAGTCAGTCTGCTGCGTCCTGAGTATCGGGGAGCAGAATGCCGGCCAAAGCTCCAAACTATGGACGAGTAATGCAACCCGGCATGTAGTCGAAGACCCGGTAGATAATGCCACGTAACCAAAACCTTGTCATTTCGAGGGTACACCATTGCCATAGTAATGAAAATACCAATAGGTCTCTTAATTGGTTATTCCAAAGCATACCCGAGAAATCTCCCAAGTAAGTAATAGCAATAGTGATGCATGAGTCACCTTAGGAGATTTCTCCCGCATACATTGGTGTGGCAAGAGTTGTGGGTGTGAATTAGTAATTTGCTATTGGCGAATGTGTGCGCTCGAAATGACAGCTCTTCAAATACAAATTTTCGACTTAGAATTTTTTTCGAAAAACTCAAATCGGCTTTATAAAGCATTAAGGGCATATTTTTCTTACAATTTCAAAATGGCATTTTCAATTTGTAAGAAATTCATTTACAAAAATATGCTCCACCCCTTTCAGCTTCCAGCATAAATCTTCTAACTTCCTTCCCCTCAAATCAACCCAAGAAGTGTTAATAAATGATCTATACCTCTTGGTACAATCAGCATCACATAGAGTAAACCGGTTACGGCTCCGGCGATGTGGGCTTCGTGATTAATTTGATCACTGGCTTTTTTGTGCGCCCAAAAACTGTATGCTATAAATGCAAAACCAAAGAATAAGGCGGGTATACCGATTGGAAAAATAATGATGTAAATGGGCTCCATGGGGAAAAAATAAATAAACGTGAACAACACCGCACCAACAGCTCCCGATGCACCAAGGCTGGCAAATTCGGGGTTATCTCTATGCCTGAACAGGCTCGGTACACATGCCAATATCAACCCTGCAAAATACAGTCCGAGAAAATGTCCCGCTCCAATGGCGCGCTCTACCACCGGCCCGAAGAAAAACAGGGTAATCATATTAAAGATCAGATGCGTAAGATTGGCATGCAAAAAACCGGAGGAAAGCAGCTGATACCATTTGTCCTGCCTGAATGTGTAATACGGGCGAAGCATCCCCTGCGCCTGAAAACGGGGATTCACATTCCATGCGTACCAGGTTACAAGGGTAGTAATGGCAATAATATAGTACGTAATCCACATAAAATTACCGGGGCAGTATCGGTTGGCCTGTCTTTTTTATTTGGGATGTATTTCTAGTGTCAAGTCAAGTCTAATGTGCCGCAGGCCTGTCAGGTTTTAAGGGTCATATTATTCTAAATCACTACCTAAGCGTGAAAACCTGACAGGTCTTTTTAGACAGTGCACCCTTGACAAATGACTATCCCTTACCGCTTATTTCTTTTTAGGCGGACGTATAGTCAGTACCGGCACATCTGAACTCATAATGACTCTTTCCGCAGTAGAACCGAGGAAAAGGTGAGATAAACCGCTTCTTCCGTGGGTTGACATAACGATCATATCTGACTCTGAATTCGCATAATCTGTAATGGCGTAATGCGCGGATATACCTCTCAGAACCACCACGTTCAGTTTAATTTTGCGCTCTGTGTTATGTTTTTTGTACAAGTACGTTTTTCCGTCTTCCTCTACAATCTCCCAGCTGCGTTCGCCCAGTTTGTTATCTGCAAGGTGCTTTTTGATTTTTTCAACCAACTTGCGGCTCAGAGAATCGG
>SLDG01000181.1 GCA_007125355.1 Balneolales bacterium
CTTTATTTTCCGATAAGTCATTAACAAGATCATTGATATTTGGTAAAACAGCTTCCGTATGTTCAGATAAGATTGATTTAGCCGCATTTTTTATTTCATCCTCATCCAAAGGTTCAAAGACCTGCCTGAGTTTTTCTATACCAAGCAGATTCCACGGACGAAGCGGGAAATGATAATGGGGCAGCTGCTTTAACCGGTCTGGCATTTCATTAATACTCTGCTTCATTAAAAAGGCAAGCTTGGCAGCAAATGGATCTGAATTATCAACAGGTTTATAGCTACCGTTAATTAAAAGTTGTTGATTGCTCAAGCCCATATCAAGAAGTTCCTTTCCGGAACGGTCGGCCTCTTTCAGAGCCGTTTTATCTGGTCGGGTAACAAGATATATGGTTGTAGTTTTTTCATCTTGTAGTTTTTTGACAACCGTTTTATAGCGAGCCTGATTTGTTTTTAATGCCGATGAAGGTCCAATACAGGAAGCGCCATCAGGATTATCTTCAATAAAATCGCTCCACGCGGCAGGCAATTCAAGCAGCCGAAGTGTGTGTCCGGTTGGGGCAGTATCAAAAATGATGATATCGTAAGGTTTACTTTCACCATCACCTGCAATATATCTTGCGAACTCGTCGAAAGCTGCAATTTCAGTAGTACACGCACCGGACAATTCTTCTCTTATGCGATCAATGTCTTTGGGTGGCAAAATATCTTCAAGCGGAGAAATAACTCTGTTTCTGTATGCATCTGCAGATTTTTCCGGATCTATATTTACAACCTGTAAGTTAGGTACGCCTTCTACATTAGTAACTTTTTCTGTAACATCTGTTTCAAGCACATCTCTGAGATTAGAAGCCGGATCTGTACATATAAGTAAAACCTTTTTTCCGTTATCGGCAATTTTAATAGCAGTTGCACTTGCAAGTGAGGTTTTGCCAACTCCACCTTTTCCGGTGAAAAAAATAAAGGGTGTTGCGTCTTTTAGATTCATGAAATGTTGCATATATATTGTATCTTTTTTATAACTTTTTCTTAACAACAGCCACTTCCTGCAGCACACCTGCCACCCGCCGCTCCTAAGAGCGCATTAGCAGTTTGAACAAGTTCACCAGTCACGTTATGCCGTTGATTAATACCTTCCTGCAAAGCCTGAACGATACTATTTAATTCGATGCCGGCATCTTTAGCCTGATGGAATAAAACAGACATTGAAACAGAATCACCGGAGATAACACTTTTTGTAAGGCTGTTTAGTGTAGTGTTTGCGGAATTGCCATTTACATTTTCAGCCGTCGATAAATCAAGCCATTCGCAGAGTTGATTTCTGTCGGGGTACGTAGCTTCAGAAGTGACTTGATTATTCACAATAATTATTGGCAAAATATCCGATCCCTCTTTTTGTAAACGAGAAAGCACATGTTCATTACTTTTGAATGCTTCGGGCTCCTGGCCTAAGTTAAATCGTTTAACCTCTATACCTTTTCCCTTTAGCCATTTTAAATCATTTGCGAAGTCAGCAAGTGTTTCGTCTATTTCAGAGCCACACACACCGGTACTGCAACACATGGCCGGATCATAAATTTCTATTACTGAACTCATATTGTAATTATTATATTTTTTGTTTTTTTAATTCATCGTAAAATTACGATTAATAGTTTAGTTTTCCAAAATCAATCAAAATAATTCTGGTTTGTGGTAATTTTATCAGGTTTTACACGCCCTTTCTGAGCATATCCGCGAATTCGTTAGGCAAGGGACTCTCTTCCACAGCTTTTGCCGCTTTTTCTACATTATATTCTACTCTTACAAATTCTACGTTCAGACTGTTTTCATCATTTAGGTTTAAGTCGTCATCCCACTCAAGTAATGCATAACACCCGCGAGGGTCACCGTCTTTGGGCTTGCCTACTGAGCCTATATTTATAGCATGCCTGAATTGACCGTTTTCGTCTTTTATTTTTTTGTGATACGGCTTGTGTGTATGTCCAAAAGCCATAACATGTGCATCTGCCTTTGTCATCATTCGCAGCATACTTTTGTCGGCGCGGTCTTCGAAAAGGTATTCATTAATCTTTCGGGGACTCCCGTGCACCATCAGCAAATTCCAGGGGTCTGAATTTACACCAAACTCAAGGCGAAGGTGCGCAGGCAGAGATCGGAGAAACGCCCTGTTTGCATCATTTATGATTTTGTTTGTGTACAAAATGGATTCAACACCACGGGCTTCATCTTCTTCGGTTTTATAAGCGCAACCGCAGTCACCGCTGTTCAGGCCGACTCCCTGATCATAATTTCCTGCAATAACCGGTATATGTTTTGAGCGTATTAAATCCACGACTTCGTTCGGATAAGGAGCATATCCCACAAGGTCACCCAAACAATAAACAGCATCCGGTTTTCTTTGCTCTATGTCATTTAAAACAGGTTCAAGGGCATCGATATTGGCATGTATATCACTAAAAAGGGCAATTTTCATGGTTAACAACAGTTTATAGTTAGTTCATTTGATAATTCAGACAGCACAATTTGAAGTTCTTTAACTCCCTCAGGGTTCAGGCAGTAACAAGTGCGTACACCCTCTACTTCTCCGGTAATTAATCCGGCGGATTTCAGTGCTTTCAGGTGCTGGGAAACCGTTGACTGAGCCATTGGCAGCACTTCGGTTATATCACCGCAAAAGCAGGTTGTTCTTTGAGCCAGTATTTTTAAAATGGCAATTCGTGCGGGGTGGCCAAGTGCTTTGGCGATTTCTGCAGCACGCTTAACTTTAGGGTCGGTAATAGAAACTTCTGGTATCATAGTTGCATATTTATTAATCGTTAAAATACGATTAAAAGATAGTGTGATGAGTGTTAAATTGCAAACCGAAGTATTTTGTAAATTTGAACTTCTGATTATTAGCGGTCAGCAGGATGAATCCTGGTAATTAAGGGCCGTAATTAATATTATTATCAGCGAACTCATTGTTGAAAAGCAAAATTTGTTTTCTTTTATGGAAAAATCGTATTGGTCGAGCCGGTGGCGGAAGAATAAAATCGGGTTTCATGCCTTTGATATAGATGATTCTCTTACGAGATTCTGGCATACGCTTGGTTTCACCGAAGATATTACCGTTTTCGTGCCCCTTTGCGGTAAAAGTCTGGATATGCTTTGGCTGGCGGAGCAGGGTCAAACAATAAAAGGTGTTGAGTTTGTGGAAAAAGCCTGCATTCAGTTTTTTAGTGAAAACGGTTTGAATCCCGAAATTACCTCACACAGTTTTGGAACAAAGTACACATCCCCAAAAATCACACTTTGGGCTGCCGATATTTTAAAGTTGCCGGATAACGAAATATCCGAATGCGGTGCAGTGTACGATCGTGCCGCATTAGTAGCCCTTCCACCTGAAATGCGCACAGATTACATCAACAAAATTGCCAAAAACCTGAAACCGGGTACTCCGTATCTACTCGTAACCTTCGAATACGACGAAAACATCATGCAAGGTCCGCCATTCAGCATCCCCGAAAAAGAAATCCACCGCTTATTTGATAAAGATTACACCATCAGATTGTTATCCTCTGAAGATATAATCCAAAATCTCGAGAAGTTCAAAAACAAAGGCTTACAATCAATGATTAAGAATGTTTACGTATTACATAAAAAATAATCTGCGCAATTCCCCCGAAACCTGCGTGCTTTAAACAACAACTATGTGCATTAACAAATACGGTCTAACCAACATCCAATGAATTTGTTAGCTTTTTTAACCCCAAATTATTTGGCATCAATCTAACCCCATCGCAAACCGAACTATAATAAAACTGAAATTTGTGCATAAAGTTGCATATCTTTAAATGCTCGTGTATTTTCGTATATCAGTTAAAAATTAAATATCAACGCTCTTCATTTAGCAAAAATGAATATTAATACAAGAAACAGAGTTTTATCCATAGTGCTTTTGCTTGCAATTATTGGATTGGGGTACTTTTTATATATAAGTATTACAGGACCCTGGCAGGAAGTTCAAAAAGAACGTCAGGTTACCGAACAAGTTAGAAGTCAGTTGATGGATGTCAACAGTGCCATTCGATTCTTCAATGAACAGAATAATCGTTTTCCGCACAATCTCGATTCGCTAATGGTATTTCTGGATACAGATTCCCTTTTTCAGGTAAATTCTGAGGAAATCATTGGCCGGGAATTCAACCCCGACAGATTTCTTATATCTATACGCACAGGAAACAGGTTTGAGTACGCGCTAAACGATACGGTGCGACCACCGCTGTACAAAATAAGCGACCCCGATACTGAAGACCATATTGGTACCCTTACCCGCATTACCGACCGCGGTGCACCAAGCTGGCGATAATTAGATAACCAATGGCAAATGCGGGGCAAGCATTAGGAATTAGCTTTAGCGGCAAAAATATATATTATGCTGTTAATGAAAATTCCGCCGATGCCAATGTTGCCCGTATTGGCCGTATTGAATTAAATTTCTCTGTTTTTGAAGCCATTATCAGTAAAGACACCGAGCTTTGCTCACATTTAACAAAAGTTATTGACCGGCTCAGGCAAAAGTATGACCTCCAATCAATTCGGCTCTTAACCTATCCGCAGCTTGAATGTTGGACGACCGTTCCAAAACTGGTCTACGATGACCCATCTGAAAGAGAGGATCATCTCGCATTTTTTATACATGGCATGGCCCGCCGCGATATCGAGACTTTTTGGTACGAAATGAGTAACCACGATTTCCGTTTCCTTACCATTCGCGACCGCTCGGTAATGAAGCAATTCAATGACTTTGTTCCGGGTTTCTCCGATACTGAATTTTGCAGTGATTTCGAGGTTGGCTTACAGTGGGTACAGCATGCCGGGGCAAGAGGTTCGTTCATGTCCATTAGCTGCAATCCGCATACCATTACCGTTTCATCATACTTACTTGGCAAACTTCGAGCGGCCACATGCCTGCGATTTAAGCAAATAGATGACCTGCCGTATTTATGGAAACAAAGCGAGCGCCACATGAAATGGATGAAGGGATACCACGAGGAAATCATGCTTTTCGGCAGTCAAACCGCACGCGTCATTGAAATGTTAAGGCCTTTTTGGGATGGATCCGCAGATATTTCTGTTATGGATAACCTCTATTCCATGAAAGTATCTGCCGATGAAAAAACGTATTCTTTCCCCCTTGAAGAAGCATTTCCGGCCATAATGATGGCAACAAAAGGATAACGATGAGAATTATTACCGGTAAGCTTAAAGGCAGAAAATTAACTGTCCCGCCTGACACAGAAGTCAGGCCGACCTCAGACCGTGCCAAAGAAGGATTATTCAACGTAATAGAAGCTCGTAAGTACATTGAAGGCACCAAAGTACTTGATTTGTTTTCGGGAAGCGGAAACCTCGGCTTCGAAGCCATTTCTCGCGGGGCAGAAAACGTACTTATGGTAGATGCAAGCAGCTCAGCCATTAAACATATCGAACAAACCGCCAAGCGTTTCGGCGTTGAAGATCAAATAATGACCTTTAACTCTACTGTTGAAGATTTTCTGAAAGGACCAAGCAGTCCGTTTGACTTTGTTTTCTCTGATCCTCCATACGATCATCCCATGATACCGGAATCGGTTGATATTATTCTCAACAACGGTTGGCTCGACAAAAACGGATGGTATATCCTCGAACATGATGTACGTCATCTTTTCCACGAGCATCCGAATTGTGTGTTTACCAAACCGTATGGCCGAACCATTGTATCCATTTTTATGAATCCGGAAACCTGAACCGGGATTTCTGTCTGCATGTGCTCAGATAAAATCCCACAAAAAAAGAACCATGAAAGCGCTTTATCCCGGCAGTTTCGACCCGATTACTTACGGACACCTTGATATACTCGAAAGGGCAGCCTCGCTTTTTGATGAAGTGGTGGTTACCGTTGCCGTGAACACAAAGAAAGAGTCGGTCTTTACCGCGGATGAACGTGTAAAGCTAATCGAAAAATGTTTAGAGGGGAAAAGCTGGTCAAAAAATATTGTGGTTGATTCTTTTACGGGATTATTGGTTGATCACGCGAAAAAACTTAATGTAAACACGCTCATTCGGGGCGTCAGGCAAATTTCTGACTTTGAATACGAATTCCGCATGGCATTGATGAACCGAAAGCTTGCCCCTACCGTAGATACTGTTTTTCTGATGCCAAAAGAAGAACTTACCTTTGTATCCGCAACTTTGGTTCGGGAAGTAGCCTATTGGGGTGGCGATTTAGACCATTTTGTGCCTAAACTTGTTGCCATGGAGCTTAAAAAAAAGTTTAAAGATAAAACCCGCCCGATTTAACCCATTATTTGATTCGATATGAAAACAGTCCTATGTCTCAGCTTATTGTTTTTTATGACACAAACTGCATTATCCCAAACGCTTACGGTGCATTCGCCGGGTCACATAAATGCGGTTACATTTATTTTGGATGATGGAGTTCCTTTCTATGAAGTCAACCGATTGGGAACTCCTGTAATTCAGCAATCTGCTATGGGGTTCGAACTACAGAATCAGCCTGCTTTAAAGGATGGATTTGCTATTCTTGAAACCGAGGAGACTACATTTGATGAAACTTGGACACAGGTTTGGGGCGAAAAAAAGCACATCCGTAACCATTACAATGAACTGAGGGTGTCACTCGGAGAAATGACAAACCTTCAGCGCAGATTAGATATTGTTTTTAGGGTTTTTGATGATGGTGTGGGATTCCGGTACGAATTCCCTGAACAGCCGAATTTACAGGCGTTCAATATTATGGATGAGCTCACCGAATTTAATCTTACGGGTGACCATACTTCGTGGTGGATAGGTGCCTATCAATGGAATCGGTTCGAGTATTATTTCGAGGAATCTCCGGTTGCTGCCATCGATACCGTACACACTCCGCTGACCATGCAAACAACAGATGATTTGTTCATAAGCATACACGAAGCGGCATTGGTAGATTATTCCACTATGACACTTGAACGGACAAACGACCTCACTCTGAAAGCCAATCTCATGCCCTGGGCCGATGGCGTACATGTACGAGCTGAAACGCCGTTCGTTACCCCTTGGAGAACCATTCAGCTGGCAGATACCGCCGGCGGACTGATTACATCCTACCTGATTCTGAACCTGAATGAACCCAATAAAATCGAAGATACCTCCTGGATTGAGCCCTCAAAATATGTGGGCATCTGGTGGGAAATGCATCTTGATAAATCAACCTGGGGAACCGGTGAGCGGCATGGAGCCACGACAGAAAATGCCAAAAGATACATCGATTTCGCTGCTGAGCACGGATTCGAACATGTGCTTGTGGAAGGATGGAATATCGGGTGGGATGAAAACTGGTATGAGAGCGGAGCCGTATTCAGTTTTACGGAACCTGTTGATGGCTTCGACCTTGAGGGAGTAGCGGCTTATGCACTTGAACGCGGAACCCGGCTCATGGGCCATCATGAAACCTCTGCCAGTATCATCAGTTATGAGGAGCAAATGGAGGATGCTTTCGCGCTTTATGAACGTCTCGGTGTGCGCGCGGTAAAAACGGGATATGTCGGGCACGGACAAGAGATTTTCTGGCTGGATGAAAACGGCGAAAAACAGTTTGAATGGCACCACGGTCAGCACATGGTTCGGCATCATCAGGAGGTGGTTGAACTTGCTGCACGCCACAAAATCTCGTTGAATGTACACGAGGGCGTTAAAGATACCGGCCTGCGCCGAACATGGCCAAACTTAATGACGAGGGAAGTCGCTAAGGGGCAGGAATACAACGCGTGGGGACAAGCGGGAGGAAATCCTCCATCCCATACCTTAATCTTGCCGTTTACGAGAAATCTCGCCGGCCCGTTCGATTACACTCCCGGTGTTCTTGATCTCCATTTTGATGATTACAGGCCTTACAACCGTGTAAAATCTACGCTTGCCAAAGAGTTGGCGCTGTATGTGGTAATTTACAGTCCGTTGCACATGGCGGCCGACCTGCCACAGAATTACGAAAGCAATATGGAGGCATTTCTGTTTATTAAAGATGTACCCGTTGATTGGTACGATACACAGGTGTTGCATTCAAGCATTGGTAATTACATCACCATTGTACGAAAAGACCGAAACAGCGAAGATTGGTATCTTGGCAGCATCACCAACGAAAAAGGCCGCCTGCTCGAGGCTCCGCTGTCTTTTCTTGACCCTGGCAAAATCTACATCGCCGAAATTTACCGCGATGGCACGTTTGCCGACTGGGAGGATAATCCCTACGACCTTGAAATCGTTACTAAAGAAGTAAACAGCCAAACCATACTTCCGCTAAGGCTGGCAACAAGCGGCGGGCAAGCGATTCGTTTCCGTCCCAAAAACTAAATTAAAAATTCCCGAAAAGTAACATTGATGTATCCTGTACTGCTGTATTATAATTTTTCATCTATAGAGAATCCTGACGATTTTTTGATTCGTCACAAAGCATTTTGCCGAGACCACAACCTGAAAGGCCGTATTTATATTTCAGATGAAGGCATTAACGGCACAGTTTCAGGGGAGAAAAAAGATACCGAAGCCTACAAAGAAAGAGTACGCTCCTATCCGGGATTCGAGAATACCGAATTCAAGGAAGACCTTTGTGAAGTTATTCCGTTTGCCAGGTTGATTGTGAAAATCCGTCCCGAGATTGTATCTCTTAAAAGTCCAATTCCACTTGACCCAAACAAAGAAGGCGGAAGACGGCTCTCACCGGCTGAATGGCGTGCTATATTTGAATCGGGTGAGGATTTCGCGGTGATTGATGTGCGCAATAATTACGAAAGCAAGGTCGGCCATTTTAAGGGAGCCATTTTACCTGACCTTGAAAATTTTTATGATTTCCCACAGTGGCTCGACGAAGTAGACATCCCCAAAAACAAAAAAGTGCTGATGTATTGCACCGGCGGTATTCGTTGCGAGAAGTTTTCTGTTTTGATGAAAAAGAAGGGCTGGGAAGATGTCAATCAGCTTCATGGTGGTATTTTGAATTATGCCAAAGAAGAAAACGGGGCCCACTTTCTGGGGAAATGTTTTGTTTTTGATGACAGGCTTGTGGTCCCCGTAAATCCGGATGACGAAGAACCCATTTCTTACTGCGAAATTACCGGAAAACCCGCAGATACGTACATCAACTGTGCGAATATGGAGTGCAACAGGCTTTTTATTTGTACCGAAGAGGGTGCAAGGTTGATGGAGGGATGTTGCAGCGAGGAGTGTAAAAGTCATCCCTACAAACGACCGTTTGACGAGGAAAATGCATTTGCTCCGTTCAGAAGATGGTATAATTACTTCGGCAAAGATTTCAAGCAAAAAGAAACTTAAGGTAATCACTTCGGTTTTCTAACAATCTTCTATGGATTATCCCTCTGAGAAAGTCAGGATTGCTGCACCTTACGCGCATACGTATAGGTTTCGCGTCAAACAGAAAGAGGCGGGTAAAACAATTGCAGATTTGCTACATGAGCGATTTCCTTTTCGGAGTGTTCAGGAGTGGGAAAAGCGTATTGAACTGGGACGCGTAAAACTCAACGACAAACCAACGTCCGCTCAAACCCTGCTCAAAGAATACGATGTTGTTGCGCATTTTAATCCGAGAGTCATCGAGCCGTCTGTTCCGTATGATGTGCGGATTCTGCAGGAAACAGAGGATTTTCTTTTTGTGTTTAAACCCGCGCCCATGCCCGTGCATTCTGGCGGACGCTACTTTAAAAACGCGCTAACGGGAGTTCTCGACGATTATGGATATAAGAAATTGCATATCATTCACAGGTTAGATGCCGTAACGAGCGGTATTTTGTTATTTGGGAAGTCAAAAGCGTTCGCCCAAAAAGCGCAACAGTGGTTTAAGGAAAATCAGGTTGAAAAAGAATATCTCGCGCTTGTGGCGGGTGTGCCGGATAAAGATGAATTCAGCTGTGATTCACCTATTTCGAGAGATAAGGGATATAAATTCAAAAGCGGAACAGCTCCGGGTGCAAAGAGCGCCTTTACCCGTTTCAGGGTCATGGAAAGATACGAGCGTCACACGATGATGAAGTGCTTTCCAAAGACCGGAAGAACGCATCAAATTCGTTTGCATTTGCAGGATTGTGGTTATCCGATAGCCAACGACCCGGTCTATGGCCCGAAATCTGAAAAAACCGAATATCAGAATCGGGCTATTTTTCTTTTGCACTCGCGGTTTAGTATCCCTCAAGAAAACATAACCTGCGAGATACCGCTGCCGGAGTCGTGGCTGGTGGGGATTGGGGGGTAGATTTAAGGGATTGCGTTAAACTGTTTTGCCGGGCTACCTATAGTTAGGAGGCTCTAATTCCAATGCTTCTTAGCCTGCCCTGAGCGGAGTCGAAGGGACGGCGGGTATGAGATCATAAGCCAAGTTAAACATACATGCCCGCCTGCTCAGCATGACGTGATGTTTCATAATATAAATGCAAACATAATAATTACTTAGGCGCTGTCACTACGCAACACGAAACACGCAACCTGCAACGCACCCCTAAACCGGAACCTGATCCGGGTCGTCGACGTCATCTACGAGGAATGTTAATCCGGCTGCGAGTACCCATGTTGCACCGCCGAGGACTAAGGCATAGATGGCTTGACCATCGAAAATAGACCCAACGATGAACCCAAGAATTGACGCGGCCAGAATTTGAGGTAGTACAATAAAGAAGTTAAATATCCCCATGTAAATCCCCATTTTTTCAGCCGGTAATGAACCCGCAAGAATCGCGTACGGCATCGACAGAATACTCGCCCAGGCTAATCCCACACCTACCATTGCGACCAGAATCATCATGGGATTGGAAATAAAGTAAATGGAGATAAGTCCGATTGCACCGGCAACCAGAGAAATTGCGTGCGTGGTTTTTCGGTTAGTGTATCCGGCAATTACGGGGAGCAGGAATGCCACAAGTGCGGCAAATCCGTTATAAATCCCAAAAGACACACCGACCCAGTCGGCTCCCTCATTATATTCTTTTTCGATACGTTGCAAGGCATTTCGGGTACCTTCGCTGAGTTCAACTCTACCTTCTTCAAGGAAAAAATTAACCACACGCATACTCGCCACAACCTGACTTTGTCCCGCCGCAATTTGGTCGCGATACGCAGTTAAATCTTCGCTGATTCGCGGTAAGCGACCGAACCAGACAGCATCGGTTTGAGTCTCTAAAAATCCAAGAGATTCGGTGAGTTCTTCGATTTCCGTTGTGCCCAGTTTCATATCATAAATATGGCTCGTAACGGCCGAAGTGGTGTAAATCCACATGGCAAAAAGCGCAAACCACGAGAAAAATTGCACCACTGCCAGCTGTTTCATGGTTTTGGGCATTAAATAAAGGTCATCGAAAATAACAACCATTCCACCCTTATTGCCACGGCGCTGCATCAAGCCGGAAACAATAAGCACCAAACCAATGAGTGCAACCCCAAATGTTAATATGAACAGTTCCTCTTCCCAACTTTGCTGATGCACCAAAGCCGACATCAACAGGCCGGCAATAACAAGAAGCGGCCCGTGTTTTAGTTTGGGTTTTGCCATTTCATCTGCGGACACATCCGGACGCTCAACCTTTTGGTTAATGCCGTGTTTTTGTTTTTCGTATTCTTCAAACGCTTTGAGTTCTTCGGGGCTGTATTCCTTCGTTTTGTAGATCGTCCACATCACAGCCGCGAAAAAGATGGCGCCGCCGAAATAGAAAGAAAATTTAACTGAATCGGGAATCATCCCTTCAGGTGCGACATTTGAAATACCAAACCAATTGGTCATTATCCACGGGAGGAAAGACCCCACGAAAGCGGCAATCCCGATAAAGAATGATTGCATGGCAAAACCTTTGGTTCGCTGCTCGGATGGCAACATATCCCCCACAAATGCTCTGAAGGGCTCCATTGTGATGTTTATGGAGGCATCCAAAATCCAGAGCATACCGGCGGCAATCCACAAGTGGGGTGAATTTGGCATGTAGATGAGAGCGGCGGATGCCAAAATAGCGCCAATCAGAAAAAACGGCCTTCTGCGGCCAAGCCAATTCCAGGTGTTATCGCTCAAATATCCGACAATGGGCTGCACGATGAGTCCGGTAACCGGGGCGGCAATCCATAATATGGGTATCTGGGAAACGTCGGCGCCAAGGGTTTCGAATATGCGGCTGACGTTGGCATTTTGCAGCGCGAACCCAAATTGGATTCCAAGGAATCCGAAGCTCATATTCCAGATTTGCCAGAATCCCAGTCTTGGTTTTGGTTGCATAAAAGTGAAGGATTAAATTAAAATGTAAACGCTTTCATGAGCATCCAAAATAATGAAAAATTCCACTTAATTGAATGAAAATATGTGGGGCATAAAAATAAAAATACTTTATTGCCAAAGTTCTTGAAAGGCTTTATCGTACATATTCAGTTTTTGAATAAAAAAATTAGTAATCACTAAGACACAAAGGCACTAAGTTCACTAAGAAGGAAAGTTATTAATGAGCTAAATTTGCACACATTACCTTTGTGAACCTTGTGCCTTCGTGACTTTGTGTAAAACCTAAGATTTAAATAATCACAAAGACACCAAGACACAAAGACACCAAGACGCGAAGTTCACTAAGATGGAAAGTAATTAACGAGCTAAATTTACACTCATTACCTTCGTGAACCTTGTGCCCTCGTGGCTTTGTGTAAAACCTAAAATTTAAATAATCACAAGGACTCAAAGACGCGAAGTTCACAAGGAAGCAAAGTAATTAACGAGCTAAATTTACACTCATTACCTTCGTGAGCCTTGTGCCCTCGTGACTTTGTGTAAAACCAAAATACGTAATAGATGAATTGGACCGGAACGCGGAATCTGGATATCAGCAGTGATTTAAAAGATGTACTTTTTAAGGGGCTTGCACCCGATGGCGGGCTTTTTATGCCTGACAATTTCCCTAAAAAGGACATCACCGGGAAAGGGAGCCTTCAGGAAACGGGTGTTGAGCTGATGCGCTCGTATTTTTCTCCGGACATCCCGAACAACCATCTCGAAGCAATTGCTCATGAGGCGCTCACTTTTCCCATACCGGTTAAGAAACTGGATGACACATTATATGTACTTGAGTTATTCCACGGGCCGACGCTTGCTTTTAAGGATGTAGGCGCGCGAATTATGGCCGGGTTGCTAGGATTCTACGCTGAATCAGATGCTCCCTTAACTATCCTTGCCGCCACCTCCGGAGATACAGGTTCCGCAGTAGCATCTGCTTTTTTAGGGAAGCCGCAGTTCAGAGTGGTACTTTTGTTCCCCGAAGGAAAAGTTAGTGAAATTCAGCGTCAACAATTAACCACATTCGGTGATAATGTCACCGCGCTGGAAATTAAAGGCACTTTCGATGATTGTCAACGTTTGGTAAAGCAGGCGTTTAATGACACGGAATTACGAAGTGAGAAAAATCTGACATCCGCCAATTCTATTAACATAGGCAGATGGCTTCCGCAGGCGATTTACTATGTACACGCCTGGAATCAGATGCGGGAAATTATGCCCAATAATCGAGCGCTTGTTTCGGTACCAAGCGGCAATCTCGGGAATGTCGCGGCGGGACTTGTAGCTTTCAGGCATGGAGCCCGATTCAGAAAACTTATAGCAGCATGCAATGCGAACCGTACTTTCAGCGATTATATTGAATCCGGCAAATATCGTCCGCGTTCTTCGGTTCGCACTGTTTCAAATGCCATGGATGTGGGTGATCCGAGTAATTACGAGCGGATTCATGCGATGTATGAAGGAGATGTGGAAAGTATAAGAAAGCGTGTTGGGGCTTCAAGTCATACTGATTTGGAAACCCTTGGCAGAATAAAGCACGTTTACGAGAAATACGGTTACATCGCCGAACCGCACACTGCTGTCGGTTTTCTCGGGATTGATCATCAATATGAAAATTTTGGATTTGAGGATGAGCCGGGCTTGGTGCTATCAACGGCGCATCCCGCAAAATTCGGTGATGTGATTGAACAAGCCATAGACAAAGCTCCGGATATGCC
>SLDG01000234.1 GCA_007125355.1 Balneolales bacterium
GCGAGGCCATGCATCATCTTGGCATTCCGACTTCCCGAAGCCTTGCTGTAGCCGGTACCGGCGAACCTGTTTACAGGCAGGAGATTCATCGTGGGGCGGTTCTCACACGTGTGATGAGCAGCCATATACGTACAGGAACATTTGAGTATGTACGTCAATTTCACGGGAATGATGTACTAAAGGAACTCGCGGATTACACCATCAACAGACATTATCCTGAGCTTAAAGATGCCGAAAACCCAACTCTTGAGCTATTAAAGAGCGTTTGCGAGCGTCTTTCAACTCAGGTAGCAGAATGGATGCGCATTGGGTTTATCCACGGAGTGATGAACACAGACAACACCTCCGTTTGTGGAGAAACCTTCGATTACGGTCCCTGCGCGTTTATGAATGCGTACGACCCGCACACCGTTTTCAGCTCCATTGACACCGGCGGCAGATACGCGTTCACCAATCAACCCGGTATAATGCAATGGAATCTCGCCGTCTTTGCCGGTACTCTGCTGCCACTCATTCACAGCGATGAGCAAAAAGCAACCAAGTTAGCGCAGGAAACCATTGATGATTTCAGGGTGAAATTCACTGAAAAGTGGAACCGAGTGACATGTAAAAAAATCGGGATTTCCGAGCCTAACAAAGAGGAAGATACCAAGCTTGCAAACGAGCTATTTGTGCTCATGCAAAAAAATAAATCTGATTACACCAATACATTCCGCTTACTTACAAATCCCGAAAAGCTTGAGCGCTACGAATCTGAATTGTCTAACGACCCCGCATTCAAATCCTGGCACAAAAAATGGGAAAAGCGAATCGCTGATAATCCAAATGGATATGACGAAGCTGTTTCCCTAATGAAGAAAACAAACCCCGTTTTCATTCCACGAAATCACAATGTGGAAGAAGCCCTCAAAAGCGCCTCAGAGGAACTCGATTTCTCAGCGTTCAACAAACTGCTCGCAATCCTTTCTGACCCCTATTCCGAAAATCCGGAACATGAGCAATTCACCCTCCCGCCAAAAGACGGTGATGAGGGGTATAAGACGTTTTGCGGTACGTGAGTTTCACCCAAGTTTCAAAGGCCCACCAGCAACTTCATCATCGCCGTCGAACCATTTGATTTCGACTTCGAGGCTATGCTGAATTCCTTTGCGTTTTTTGTTTTCGTCCTCGACCTGAATATCGAGAATGAGGTTATGAGGCAGTTCAAGCGTAATTTCCTCATCTCCCTGCTTCAGGATTACTGTACCTTCATCTAATTTCCCGGCCAATTCACGCAGAAATGATGCCACCTCGGAACGTGTATGCCGCTCTTCACTTTTAAACAACCTGACTTCTTTTCCCATGATATCCTCCTTAACAAAGAACTCTGCTTCAGTATTTCTGTAGGGTTAAATTATCCCCACCAAAACACGAACAATGTTATTATAATTTAAAACTTTTATTTATAAGATAATAGATTCAGGATATTTTCCAAACAAAATCGGTGTTTATGTGAAATATAGATGGGATTATGAGATAATGATAAAACATAAATTTTAGCAGTCAGGCAGAGTGGAGCATCGGCTCGGAATATTGCTAAGGACTCAATATTGTTGCCCGTCGCGTTCCTTCGTTTTCGCTCCCCGATATTCCGGGACACGGCAAGACAAGCTCGAATCCCATAATTTGAGCCTTAAAGACAATTGGTTCGACTACATGCCGGATTATTTTGGTTGCCCTTAGTGGATAACGAGGCCGGCATTCCGCTACTAATGACAGAGTTGGTTTGTCCAAAGAAAATAGCTCAATAACCGCTTTGGTTTTGGCTCCGCTCAACCGTCGCTACAACCTCTCTGTCATATCCATCAAATGTATTTAGCGTAAGCGCAGATATTAGGGCCTCACCATGACTATATGATTTAGAGTCCGGTTGTAAAAATAGCATTAACCCAGCCGTCAGCACGAACAAACCCGCAACGCGCAACTTTGAATCCCGCTCACCCTTCGACTACGCTATCATCTTGGCCTAATTTACCTTGGGAGATTTCTCGGCTATGCTTTACCTGAAACAGAACAGAAGCATTGTGGCACTTATTTAAATTATGTCACCCACATACCCTCGAAATGACAAGATTAAAATTATTCAATATTGAGTACCCTATGATTAATCCCAATTTCGAAATCAATTCCTCAATCTTAATATATTTAAACATAAAAACAATAACTTAGCTTCGTGAAACTTCGTGTCTTGGTGTCTTCGTGATTCAAAATTAGCTTTTCGGAGCGGCATCAATTTTCAATATTCAATCCCTTCAACCTTAATCCATAAAAGCGGTTTTTTAATCGAATATCATCATTTCTATTTTGACTTATGCCCTAACAACTGTTACATTCATGCAAATAATTTGCAAGATAATATTTTAAACTAATCACATACTCACCAATCTTGAGATATGGCGTTTACAAAAGAACGAATCGAATACCTTAAACTGCTTGCTGAGCAATTTCCGAATATCAGGTCAGCATCCACAGAAATTATTAACCTGAGTGCTATTCTCGAATTGCCGAAGGGTACGGAGCATTTTCTTTCGGATGTCCATGGAGAATATGAGCCTTTTGTGCACGTACTCAGAAATGGCTCGGGTTCTATCAAGCGGCGTATTGATGAGGTTTTTGGATTTGAGCTCGATAAAGGCGAGAAAAAAGAGCTTGCCACGCTTATTTATTATCCTGAGCAGAAAATGCCTCAGATTCTTTGTAAAATGGCTGACCAGGATGGTTGGTATCGAAAAACACTATTTCAGCTCATCAGGCTGTGCAGGGTTATTTCATCAAAATACACCCGTAACAAGGTAAGAAAAGCTTTGCCGGAAGATTTCAGATACATCTTGCAAGAATTGCTCCACGAACAGGAAAGTATTGCAAACCGACAGGAATATTACAACAGTATCATCACCTCGATAATCGATACCGGCCGAGCGGAGGCCTTTATTACTGCTTTGGCTCGCATTATTCCGAGATTGAGTATCGACCACTTGCACGTTATCGGGGATGTGTACGACCGTGGTCCCGGCGCGCATATCATTATGGATATGTTGATGAATCATCATTCGCTGGATTTCCAGTGGGGTAATCACGATATCGTTTGGATGGGTGCCGCAGCCGGAAGCCTTGCCTGCATTTGTAATGTAATTCGAGTTTCTCTGCGATATTCTAATATGGAAACACTCGAAAACGGCTATGCCATTAGTATGCTTCCGCTGGTTTCGCTTGCAGTTAATGTATATGGTGATGACAATTGTGAGCTGTTCTACCCCAAGCAGAGCTCCAGCGAATTATCAGAAAATGAAAAGCTGTTGATGGCAAGAATGCATAAAGCCATCACCATCATTCAGTTGAAGCTCGAAAGTCAGATTATAAAAAGGCGAGCAGAATATGATATGAATGACCGCCTGCTTTTAGACAAAATCGATTACGAAAAGGGCACTGTAAAAGTAAACGGCAAAAGCTACAAACTGCTCGACACGAATTTCCCGACAATAGATCCTAAAAAGCCATTTGAGCTATCTAAACAAGAGAAATCGGTGATGGATAAGCTGCTGATTTCTTTCAAAAAAAGTGAGCGGCTACAACAACATGTACGCTTTTTATACTCAAAAGGAAGCATGTATCTGGCGCATAACGGCAATTTATTGTACCACGGTTGCATCCCGATGGATGAAAAGGGTAATATGCGGCATTTCAAGTTCGATGGTGTCGACCACGGGCCAAAAGAGTATATGGACAGGCTGGAAAGAGTAGTTCGCCAAGGATATTTCGCCAAGAATGATCCCGATAAAAAACTTGCCGGTATGGATGCCATGTGGTATTTATGGAGTGGTTCCCGTTCGCCCCTTTTCGGAAAAGATAAAATGGCCACTTTCGAGCGCTACTTTATAGCAGAAAA
>SLDG01000008.1 GCA_007125355.1 Balneolales bacterium
AAAACAACTGCTCGAAAATTTTGATACCACCCGAGCCATCTGATACGAAAGATATATGTTAATAAATTAAATAGAGTCCGGTGTGTTTACGCGTACCGGACTTTTTTTTGAGATTATGAAAGTAATTAAAACGAAGAGGGAAATCAGACAGGCCGTTCAAAAACTGCGAGCAGACGGCCGTAAAACGGCGTTGGTGCCTACAATGGGTGCGCTTCATGAAGGACATGTGTCACTTATAAAAATAGCAAAAGAACTGACGGATGACGTTATAGTATCAATTTTTGTGAACCCTACGCAGTTTGCACCGGGAGAAGATTTTGAGAAATATCCCAGGCCGATAGAACAGGACATTGAACTTTGCCGGAACGAGGGCGTATCAGTCGTTTTCACCCCAAGCCGAGAGGAAATGTACCGTGGAACATCGTATATCAGTTTTGATGTAAAAGAACTTGGTTCGCATTTATGCGGGAGGTCGCGTCCCGGCCATTTTAACGGAGTATTGCAGATTGTGAACAAGCTCTTTAACAATGTGCCCGCTGATGTTGCGGTTTTCGGACAAAAAGATATTCAGCAATTTCGCATTTTAGAAACTATGGCCGATGAATTTGATCATGATATTGAAATTGTGATGTCTGAAACCATCCGCGCAGAAGACGGCCTTGCACTAAGCAGCCGAAACCGGTATTTGTCGCCCGAAGAAAGACAAAAAGCCCCCATGCTGAATGAGGCATTGCTTTCCATAACCCAAAAAGCCGCATCGGACGCAACTCCTACGGCCATTGTTACTGAGCAATCCCAAAAACTTGAAAGCAACGGACTAAAAGTCGATTATCTTCAAATTGTAGATTACAACACCCTCCAACCCGTGCAATCTCTGCAAAACGGCAAAAAATACATCGCAGCCGGCGCCATCTACCTCGGCAACACAAGGCTCATCGATAATCGTATTTTTCAGATTTAGGGGAAGGTGTTTGGTTTATTTGTTTATTTGTTTATTTGTTTAGACTTGCTTAGGCAATGGTTTAAAAGCCTCGTTACCCTGCTGCGTCCCGAATATCGGGAAGCGGCGCGGTGGTATGGGTAGTTGCTAATGTCTCGTTGGTTTTCCGCCGCAAAGTCGAAGTATCGCCTACACAACCCGGGAGCGTTTATTAGTCAAATCCGCTAACAATCGTTGTCAGATTTTTTATTGTACGCCGATTTGTTAGATTAATCTCTTTTTTTTGTATGTAAATAACATATTATCAATTATATACCTGCATTGCGCCACTGGTAGAGACGCAATGCGTTGCGTCTCTACCATGGTCGCCATCACCAGTGTTGTACCCCTTGAAGGACTTTCTGCACAACCCGTTAGTGCAATCAAAGTTTATTCGCCATCCCGTAACACATCCCTTCTATAAACAAAAGAAAAAACATTAACAAAATTTTTAAAAACAAATTGCCTGAACAAAGGCATTTAGGTAACTTACACTAAGATTATCCACTACAAAAAACATTCTGAGGTGATATATTATGTTTCTTTATCTATATAAAATATTGATATTATTACGGTTACATAGATTTTTCGGGGGAGGGGATTGCTCAAGTAGCGGGCATTAAGCCAATTCTAAAATCAGGCTTCATCATGAAACCCACCTTCACATGCATATTAATCCTCCTGGTATCCGCCCCGGCCATTCACGCCCAAACGCAGGAAGAAATAGACGAAGCTCTGAAATTTTATCCCCTGCAAGTAGGCAATTATTGGGAATATCGTCGAGCTCTTGTTGATGAACTATTCCCGGTTTTTAATGATACCACCTTTTACAGTATTGAAGTTATTGCAGATACTACATTAAGCAATGGTGTGATGTATCAGATATTACAATCAGTGAATATGGGGGCTGGGAATTTGCATTATGAAGTCGAAGTTTCTTTCAATGATCAAGGTCAACGTGTGGCTAAATACTTTGAGCGTATCGACAGTTTGACTGCAAATATATATCAATGGAAGCCTATAGAAGGGAATCCATTCCATGAGGTACTGCTTGACACTTTATTTTTGAATGATTTTGAATCCTCTTATGCAAACCGGTGGCCGAATGGAGTAAGAACATATAAAATTTGGGATGTTCAAACTATAGTTTTAGGTGTAGAAACCGATGCAATGTTCTTTAATTGGATATCTGGAATTCCGCGAGATTATCACTTGGCTTCGGGATTTGGGTTAATCGATGTTTGGGGAGGGGAAGGTTCAGGTTCTGGTTCAGATGTCCTTATCTACTTCCGCGACCACGAAGGCAACGAGTACGGAGAGGCGGTACATGTAAATACGCCGGTTGACCCTGAAATCCCCCAAACAGCCGCGCTTCATGCCAATTATCCTAATCCGTTCAACCCTTCGACCACCATTCCGTTTGAGCTTTCTGAAGCCTCACAGGTGCGGATGGAAGTCTATGATATGCTTGGTCGCCGCGTTGCGCTATTGGTGAATGAAACGCTTCAAGCCGGCCGCCATACCGCAGTATTCGATGCCGGATCGTTGCCTTCAGGCATGTATATTGCTCGATTGCAAGCGGGGGGTGTGGTATTCAGCCATAAGATGCTACTTGTAAAATAGGTATCAACTAAAACACTATTTCATTAAAAGAAGCCTCAAAATGATCCATTTCGTGCGGTAATCCAACCGTAATCCTTACGCAGTTGGGAAGGCCAAATGCGGGGAGGCGTCGGGTTATCACTCCCTTTTTCAGCATCTCATCTGTAAAGCGGATGGCTTGTTGTTCATTTTCGAGTACAATCATCACCGAATTAGATGCCGACTCCACGAATTCAATGCCTTTTTCTGTAAAGAACCGGTAAAACCGTTCGCGTCCGTTTTTAACCAAATCCTTGGTTTTATTGAGGAACGCTACATCATCAAGCGAAGCAAGTCCGGCGGCCTGAGCAGGGGTGGATGGCTCAAAAGGCAACTTAACTTTCAGCAACGTAGAAATTATATCTTCATGAGCAAACCCGTAACCAATGCGGTATCCTGCAAGTCCGTATGCCTTTGAAAAAGTACGCAGCGTAATAACATTATCCATCTTGTACTTCATAGAATCGGGATAATCGGCAATGTCGCCGGCAAACTCAAAGTAGGCTTCATCCATTATAACCAAAACATGTTCGGGGACTTTTGCCATAAAAGCCTCGAATTCAGTAACTGTAAAAAAGGTGCCGGTAGGGTTATTGGGATTTGCGAGATACACAACCTTCGTAGTTTCATCGATGGCATCCGCAATAGCGTTCAGGTCGAATTTATACTCAGGGGTCAATGGCACCTGCACAAGTTTAACGCCCCGGCTGTTAACCAAAACTATAAACCCGATAAAGGTCGCTGATGCGGTGAGTGCAGTATGGTGGTCTTCGAAAAAAGTGCGTGTTATAAGCGCCATTACGCCTTCTGATCCGCTTCCGGCAATCACATTTTCCGGTTTAATATCAAACCGTTTGCCTAATTCTGATCTCAGATTCAAACAAGCCGGGTCGGGATAATTCATAATCATTTTCATCGACTGAATTGCAGCCTCGTTCGCTTTGGGGCTGCATCCCAACCGGTTTTCGTTAGATGCCAGCTTTGAAATGGTTTTGGGATTATAGGTTTTTACAACCTCTTCTATGGTTTTTCCGGCTATGTATGGTTTTAGCTTTTGGATGTGCGATGGTACGGTAATCACAGGAATAATTTTTTAAATAATTGCGTTAACATTAACAGTAAGAAATCAAAAAAAATGAATAAACTTAGCACGGATTATTCACCAAAGCCTGCCCCGACTAATTCGGGGAAATTTTCTTGTTAGCAAGGCGAAGGTGGAAAATCAGCGGAAGGGTACCTAAGTACCCTGAGCACGATTTTTCAACTTCAACGCGGCTAACGTGGAAATTTCACTTCGTGGG
>SLDG01000297.1 GCA_007125355.1 Balneolales bacterium
AATTTAGAAGCGCCTCAGAAAGAACCCACCGAAACCAACTATATATAACCCACATTACGTTTTTTAATAATGATTTTACGTCTGATTTCTTTACAATTATCGGACTGAACGAAATTGCCTGTAAATCAGTCTTTTATAAAAAATCATCCCAATCAAAAGAATATCATATATGAAATTAACAACTATGTTATCAGTGCTGGCAGCCGGATTGCTGATACTTGCCGGGTGTAAAACTGAAGCTCCACGAACGAGCGGAATTGAACTTGAGAATTTGGACACCTCCGTAAGGCCGCAGGAAAACTTCTTTAGGTTTGTAAATGGTGCCTGGCTTGAAAACACCGAAATCCCGGCTGACCGTGCACGATGGGGGAGTTTTGATGAATTGAGAGAAAACGCCGACCGGCAGGTTTTAGAGATAATCAAAGAAGCCGCAGCGATAGAAGATGCGAAAAAGGGTAGTGATGAACAGAAAATCGGCGACCTCTTTATGTCTTTTATGGATACCGAAAGAATTGAGGACCTTCGTCTTGAGCCACTGAGTGATTTGCTGAGTGCAATAGACGCACTGTCATCACATAACGACCTCGCAAATCACTGGGGATACTTGCAACGTTATCGTTCTGGTACTCCATTAGGTGTTTCTGTGGGACAGGATATGCGACAGGCTGAGCAATACATTACTTACGGCTCGCAATCAGGTTTGGGTTTGCCTGACAGGGAGTACTACCTGAGCGACAGTGAGCAAAATCAGCAGATTATTGGCCGTTATAAAGACCTCATTAGTACATTCTGGCAGCTTGCGGGCTGGCAAAATGGTGAAAGAGCCGCGAACCGGATTTTAGCAATCGAAACACGAATTGCAGAATCGCACTGGACCCGCGTTGAGAATCGCGACCGAAATCGCACCTACAATAAAATGACCATCGCCGAGCTTGCTGGTGAAGCTCCCGGTTTCAATTGGCAGCAGTTTTTAGACAGTGCCGGGCTTGGTAATATTGACGAAATTGTAATCCGTCAGCCTTCTTACATGACTGAATTTGCTTCTTTTTTTAGGAATTTCCCGGTTTCTCATTGGAGAGATTATCTCAGATTTCACCTTATTCTTACAAGCGCCGGGTTTTTGAGCAGTGATTTCGATGAGGCATCTTTCGATTTCTACGGAAGAGTCCTTAGCGGACAGGAAGAACAGAGAAGCAGGGAAAAAAGAGGCGTTTCCACTGTTGAGAGCGTCCTTGGTTTCATGGTGGGCAAAGCGTATGTAGAGCGCCATTTCCAGGAAGAAGCCCGCGAGCGGATGGATGAAATGGTGGAGAATCTACTTATTGCCTTCGAAGAATCCATCCATGAACTTGAATGGATGACAGACGACACCAAGAAAGAAGCCCTCAATAAGCTCTCAACATTTACTACAAAAATCGGCTTCCCTGAAGTGTGGAGAGACTACGATTGTGTAGAGATCGACGCCTCAGACCTGATCGGCAACATGATGCGCTCTTCGGTTTGTGAATATGAGAGAAACATCAATCGCCTCGGCCAGCCTGTTGACCGTGACGAGTGGGGTATGACACCACAAACCGTAAATGCGTACTACCGCTCTACCCTAAATGAAATTGTTTTCCCGGCAGCTATTTTGCAGCCTCCGTTCTTTAACGTTGATGCTGAGGATGCAGTAAATTACGGCGCGATCGGAGCTGTAATTGGCCACGAAATAACGCACGGTTTCGATGATCAGGGGCGCCGCTCGGATGGCACCGGAAATCTCCGCGATTGGTGGACAGAACAAGATGAAGAAGAATTTACCGCCCGTGCCCAGCTTATGATTGACCAATATAGTGAGTTTAATCCCATCGATGATTTGTTCATTAATGGCGCGTTGGGACTTGGCGAGAATATTGCGGACCTTGGCGGGATGAATGTCGCACTCAGAGCCTACAGGAATTCTCTTGGTGGTGAGGAAGCTCCAATTTTGGATGGATTTACAGGCGAACAACGTTTTTTTATGGGATGGGGGCAAATCTGGAGAATTAAATTCAGAGACGAAGCCCTCCGCAGGCAAATTATGATTGGCCCGCATGCCCCCGGAAAATATCGTGTATTAGGCGTTCTGTCAAATATGCCTGAATTCTACGAAGCTTTTGATGTGCAACCCGGCGATCCCATGTACAGAGAAGAAGAATTAAGAGTCAAAATTTGGTAGGTAATATCTGCTGAAGTTTAAAAATTCAAGAAACCTAACTAACAATCAGATCCATGAAGAATAGAATCAGTCAATCTAACAGAATAACCAGTTTTTTGGGGATGTTAATTGCCTTTGTGCTGTTTTGTTTTCCGGCCGGAATTCAGGCGCAGTCGCAAACATCCCCGACGGACGGGATGAAAGAAAACACCCCAAGAGTGCATGCATTTACGAATGCCACTATTGTAACCTCACCCGGAAACACCATCAACAATGGAGTGTTGGTTATCAGAAATGGCGTTATTGAAGCGGTTGGACGAAACACGCGTGTACCCGCCGATGCAAGAGTGTGGGATATGGAAGGCAAAGTCATTTATCCCGGCTTTATTGATGCGTATTCTTCAGTTGGGATGCAAAACCCACAGACAGAAATAGAAACCGGAAACAACTCCTGGAATCCCCAATTAAGGGCGCATTTACGGGCAGAAACTGAATTCGAAGTGGAAGACGATGGAAGTTCGGAACTCAGAGCAGCCGGATTTACCACTGCCGTTTCTGTACCACCGCTTGGTGTATTTCGTGGTAAGTCCGCCGTTGTAAATCTTGGTGATGGCTCTGTTACTGACCGTTTGGTCAAAGCCGGTGCCGCGCAGGCTGTCGGGCTGAGAAGAAGTAACGAATTAGGTTTCAGTTATCCCACATCTGCTATTGGTGCCATTGCCATGATTCGCCAAACGCTTTATGACGGGATTTGGCACAGAGATGCGCACGCGGCATTTGACCGTAACCCAGCTGGATTGCAGCGACCTGAGCATAATGCTGTACTCGCTTCTCTTTCAGGTGTCGTGAGTGGAAGGCAGCCACTTTTGTTTGAAGCTAACAGCGAGGAAGAAGTACTAAGAGCCATCCGTATCAAAGAAGAGTTTGGTTTTAATACATGGGTTAGGGGAAGCGGGTATGAGTATCGTGTTGCTGATTATCTGCGGAATAAAAACTTTGGCTTAGTTATCCCCATAAATTTCCCTGATAAACCCGATGTGAAGACCCCCGAAGATGCACTAAACCAAAGTATGGCGAACCTTCGTCATTGGTATCTTGCTCCTGAAAATCCCGCCCGACTTGATGCAAAGGGAATCACATTTTCTATATCCGCTGATGGTTTGGATAATAAATCCCACTTTCTGAGAAATCTGAGGTATGCCGTTCATGTGGGATTAAATCCCAACACAGCCCTTGCGGCTCTAACGGTAAATCCTGCTGCTTTGCTTGGAATCGATGCCACGCACGGTTCTATAGCACGTGGAAAAGCAGCCAATTTTGTGATTTTTAATGGCGATCTTTTCGAGCAAAACAGCCGTGTGGTGGATGTTTGGGTTGATGGTGATCGCTACGTGGTTAATCGGCAACGTCACTCTGATCCTGCCGGAACATGGGCGCTTGCATCGCAAAACGGCCTGTTTGATGGTACACTCGAAATCAAAGAGCAACGTGGAAGATTCAGCGGAAAACTTGAAATCGGGGAAGAAGAAATTGACCTGAAAAGTACGTCCTATACAGATGAATCCCGCCGGTTCAGAGCCGATTTTATGTTAGAGGCAGATGATTTTTCTGGTCTGGTACGTCTTACAGGTTCGCTGAGTGCAGACCGTTTAACAGGTTGGGCTGAACTTACAGGTTACGGAAGAATTGAATGGAGTGCTAATCGCACCGGTTATACCGAGGAGGAAGAGCAAAGAGAACGCTCGCTGCCTGAAAGAACGCTCGAATTGGCCGATATAAGGCCGGCTATGGAATATGGCAGGGAGTCTATACCGGAGCAACCGCGCCACATACTGGTACAAAATGCTACCATCTGGACGATGGGTTCAGATGGTGTCCTCGAAAACGCAGACCTTCTTATCCGTGAAGGTAAAGTTGCTGAAGTTGGTACAAATCTGAGTGTGCCCCGAAACGCCGTAGTGATTGATGCAAGTGGCAAGCATGTCACCCCCGGATTGGTTGATGCCCACTTGCATTCCGGTGTAGATGGCGTTAATGAAGTTGGAAATGCGATTACGGCAGAAGTAAGAATGGCCGATGTTCTTAATGTGAACAACATTTGGATGTATCGTCAGCTTGCGGGTGGACTTACAACGGCACATGTCATGCACGGTTCCGCAAATCCCATAGGTGGTCAGAATGTGATTATTAAAATGAGATGGGGAGCATTGTCACACGATTTAATTCTCGAGAATTCTCCAAGAACCGTAAAATTCGCGCTTGGTGAAAACCCCAAACGTGTTGGCACGGGGCGCTATCCGGATACAAGAATGGGCGTGGAGCAAATTATAGCCGACAGATTCAGAATGGCCAAGGATTACGAAAGAAGATGGCAAGAATGGGAACGCAATCGAACCGGAATTCCACCAAGAAGAGACATCAGACTGGACGCGCTTGTGGATATTTTGAACGGCAACATTGATGTACATTCCCACAGTTACAGACAAGATGAAATTTTGATGCTGATGAAGCTGGCCGAAGAAATCGGATTTGAGGTGAAGGCATTTCATCATGCTGTTGAAGCCTTTAAAGTGGCTCCGGAATTAGCTGAGCGGGGAATTGGCGCTATAGTTTGGTCGGATTGGGGTGGATTTAAAATTGAAGCTTATGACAATACAAACTACAATGCCAGATTACTGAAAGAAGCCGGAGTTGTAACATCTCTGCATTCTGATAACAGTCAAATAGCGTCGCGTATGAACTGGGAAGCCGCAAAAATGGTGCGTGTTGGAATGGACCCTGAAGATGCTCTTTCCCTGGTTACAAGCAGAACTGCTGAGCTATTGGGAATTGACGACAGGGTAGGTTCACTTGAACCCGGCAAAGATGCCGATTTTGTAATTTGGAGCGGCGATCCATTATCTACATTTACAGTAGCCGAACAAACGTGGATTGACGGCCGCAGGTATTTCCTCATCGAAGAGGATAAAGTGCTTCGTGAAAAAGTAGAAGCCGAACGGGCGAAACTCATCAGATTTATCATGGAGGAACACAATGACTGATTCAAAAATTGACCTCACCAAGAAATCATCACTTACTATAAGTTTTAGATCCATGAAAAACCTTAGTTTATTTATTCTAACTGTTTTAATTTTTACTTGCTTCTCAGCGCAAGCTTTTAGTCAGATTCCGGCGCCGAAACAAAGTACACCGATTGCATTAACCGGAGCCACAATTCACACTATGGCCGGTGCCACGCATTATAATGGCACCATTTTATTTGAAGATGGCATCATTACAGCCATAGGCACAGATGTGACATTGCCGGATGGAACAGAAATTAAAGATGTTTCAGGTAAATACATTTATCCGGGATTCATTGATGCGTGGAGTCAAATAGGCATTTTTGAAATCAGTGCGGTAAATATGACACTCGACCTGAATGAAACCGGGCCAATTAATCCCAATGTGATGGTAGAACGCGCGTTTAATCCCGGAAGCCGACACATTGGTGTAGCTCGTTCTGCCGGAATAACTACAGTTGTTACCACTCCGGGCAGCGGCTTTGGTGCAGGGCTTATTCCCGGACAGTCTGCCGCCATGATGCTCGAAGGTTGGGCATGGGATGAAATGACACTTAAGTCAGGTGTGGGGTTGATGGTCAACTGGCCAAATCCCGGAAATCAGCGGAACTACAACAATCAGCTTGAACAACTAAGGCAGGCTTTTGATGATGCCAGAGCGTACAAAAGAGCCAGAACTGCCATGGAAGAGGGAAATGCCCCGCATCATGACTTTGATTCGCGCTGGAATGCCATGATTCCGGTATTCGAAAAAGAAATGCCGATTGTGGTCAGCGCAAACGACGTCAGACAAATTCAGGATGCTGTAACTTTTGCTCAGGAACAGGATGTTCGAGTCATTATCCTCGGTGGCCGCGATGCTCATCTCGTTGCAGATTTTTTAAGGGATGAAAACGTCCCGGTTTTGATTTCTACAGTGCAATCTTCGCCAGGACGCTGGTGGGAACCTTATAATGCATGGTATGAATTACCCGCAAAACTTCACGAAGCAGGAGTGAGGTTCGCTATTGCAGGCTCATCGAGTGCGGCCAATGCAAACAGGCTTCCATTTGAAGCCGGAACCGCCGCTGCTTTTGGTTTGCCTGTAGATGTAGCTGTAAAATCACTTACAGTCTATCCGGCTCAAATATTAGGACTTGATGACCGAATCGGAACACTTGAGGCGGGAAAGGACGCTTCATTTCTGATAACGGATGGAAATCCCATAGAATACAAAACCCGTGTTGAACAGGTGTATATCCAGGGAAGAAAAAGCGATATGAATGACATGCATCGTCAGTTTTATAATATGTATTACGAAAAAGTTCAGCAGCGAAGGGCTGAGTAATTTTTATAGGAGTTGATAACTGCAGTTTTAATCTCACATTTCTATGTCAAAGTTAAAACTTGACCTTCACGAGATTTATAACAAAGGTGATTTGATTGACCGGGAATTGAACCGGATTATTGATGAAGCCATAGAGAAAAAGATAAAAACCGTAGAAATTATTCCCGGAAAAGGCTCAGGACAATTAAAGAAAAAAGTACTGCGCTTTCTCGATCAAAAGCACATAAAACAAAAATACCACAGGATAGACAAGGATAGTAAGAATTTCGGAAGGCTTTTTGTGTACTTTCGTTTTTGAAGGGGTGTTGCGGTTTAAGACATTGTTTTATTTGGCTATAATACATAAAACCACTGAGTCATGGTGAGGCCCTAATATCTGCGCTTACGCTATATACATTTGATGGATATGACAGTCATTCAACCACCAATGTCATCCTGCAAGCGCCCGCGTCCATTAGCTGAAACCATCTCTGATCTCAACGGCGCTATGCGGGATCTTCCAGTTATGAATTGGCTCTCTGGCTTTATCCAGGTTAGTTGGTGGACATGCCTGACAACATTGCCCGCTAACGCGGATTCGGGCATCTCGGAATAAAACCCTTGGAATCTGAGTTCGATTTTAATCTTCCCGGCTTCCTATCTATTTGGAGAAATCATTTAAGTTCTAAATAAGGGAACCTTAATAACTTTCGATAATTTGAAGTATAGAGTTACGCAGAGTTTTTCTTTTTCATTGTGCCGAGAAAAGTAATTCTAACTAAATTGAAACTCTGTGTATTCCTCTGTGCCCTGTGTGGTTAAAAAAAATAGTAGGGGTACTAAGAACTTTTCCTTAAAATCGAACTCAGGTTTGGAGGGTTTAGTGATTCATATTTCTCCTTCATTTTCAGGGAAACCCTCCAACGGTTAAGTGTTTGGTGTTTATTTGGTCAAAGGGGATGAAATACGAATCTGGCAATATCGGCAATAATAAAATAATGGGGATAAAATTGGCGATAATTGCTAATACGCCCATGGTAAAGATACAACGCATTGCGTCTCTACGATGGGTGGTAAACCTGGTAAATGGTTAATAAAAAAACGTCTACATCCATAAAAAAATAAAACCTAAAATAAATTCGGGGCATAATCACAAAGCTTGGCGACCATTGTTCGTGGATTCGGCTCATTAATGATTTTAGGTTGATCAATCAAATAAACGAATAAGCAACTAAACCCAACTTTGGTGCCCAAAAAAAAATTAAAAAAAATAATTCCGGGGTGACACTATGCTGTCACACCCGTTGATTAATTTACCTGTGAATTAAATAACAACCAACGGAGAAGAACATGACAACAGCACTCAAACTCGATTATAAATACACAGGCCTTCGTCCTGTTTCACTGACTAAAATTGACAACCGCGCGCTTGAAATAGTAGAGCTGCTGAATTGGAATGATTTGCCCGATCGCCTGATAGAATTGATAGAGCAGGACTTGATTGGCTTCCACAATGAAATGACCGGCATGTACTGTACAAATGATGACGGTGTGCGTAACAGAAGGCGCAGTGTAAACTATTGGGTACAAAACTACCTGAATGGTGTATGCTCATACGACACAGCATACAAAATGCTGAAAACAAATTGATTTATCTATTGACTTCGTTACACTATTCTGCGTATCTTATAATTCTTATTGCGGGGTGGAGCAGTTGGTAGCTCGTCGGGCTCATAACCCGAAGGTCGTAGGTTCGAATCCTACCCCCGCCACAAAGCAATGGCTATTTTCAATTCATATCGATTGAAAATAGCCATTTTTATTTATGTGAGATATTACTCACTCACCATTAACTGTTATGGCTCTGACTTCAGGAAATAAAAAAAGCCCGGCTGAAATCAACCGGGCTTTTGAAAATCTGAAAACGATCAGAAATTACTTCACAAGCATCATTTTGTTTGTCTGTGTGAAGCTGCCTGCAGTCATGCGGTATAGATAAATACCACTTGAAAGTCCGCTGGCATCGAAAGCAACTGTTTGAGAACCGGCGTTCATTGTACCGTTCACAAGAGTAGCTACTCTCTGACCCTGAATATTAAACACTTCGATAGTCACCTCACTTGTTTGTGGAAGATCAAAAGAAATATTTGTAGTAGGGTTGAATGGGTTTGGATAGTTGTTGTTCAGAGCAAAACGGGTTGGGAGGCCTGTTTCCGGATCAACGCTAACATCTCCACCTTCCATTACGATGCTCAGAGTCCAGGTTTCGTCTGCTTGTACCGGTTCAGATTCACCCGAAGTAGCCCAAACAGTCCACTCAAGTTCTACGATGTCGCCAGGTTCATTTCCAAGGTCAACTAACTGAGCAAATACAGCAAAAGCCGGCAGGGTAATTGTAGTTCCGGCTCCATCATTATCGGCTGGAAGTGCAAGTGATGGCTCAGCAAAATCTCCACCTGGAGCAATAGCTCTCCAGCTGTAATTGGTTGCATTTGCAGAAGCCTCCCAGCTAGCTTGAATAAGAGACTCATCATCAGGGCCTACAGTAATTTGAGCACCGTTCTCCGGACTCATTAGTGAAAACGGGCCGGGTGCTTCAGCGGCCGCAGGTCTGCCTTCGATAAACATAGACAATCCGGCTGGTTCCCAAATGATATCCAACCCAGAAAATGGTATCCATCCAGGTTCAAGGCCAAAAAGTCCATCCAGGCTATTAAGTTGTGGCTCGCCGAATGTTTGTTCTGCTCTGCCCCAGTTCATACGGTTCCCTTGCTGATCGCCCGGAATATTCATTACAGGTGCGGCTACCATCCAGTAACGTTGAGTGTCGAGTTCGAATGTTAAGCCGGCTTCTTCCAAATCCATTACGACCGTAAAGATAATTGTACCATCCTCACGAACTACTTCGAGTCCCGGATCACCGAACTCAATGCGGGCAAATGCTACTTCGCTACCTTCTTCAACATCATCAGGGTTGTTGCTAACATCCGCGTAAACATATACTTCCATGGCTATAAAGATAGTTTCAAAAGCTTCGGACGCTGCCTGTCCCTGAAACCCTTCAAACGACAATCGGGTAATTTCCGCGGGGAAAGGTAACTGGAAATCGTCGGCAGAAAGTACACGTTGGAAACTTTGTTCAAATGTACCGGAAACAATACCGGAAATACCACCTTCATCATCAATGTGGATTGCCTGTTCAAAAAGCATTTCAGTATCACTTTTGAGAGTAGGGGTAAAACCGTTGTATTTGGTAGTTGCAGTTTCAATTAAGTTTTGTGCATTCACTGTACTTGCAAAAACAAATGCAAATACAACGAACAGGTATAGTAATCGTTGTGTCATGTGTTTAATTCTTAGTTTATGTTAATAGGAAACTTGAATGTACATCATTTGAATTTAAAAAAAAATAGGCAACTTAGCTAAATCGTATAAAAAAAGTGTGCTCACTTATTAAATATTTGATAGGTGAGCACACTTTAGGCGTAATAACTTTAAGGACAGTTTGTGAAACTACTCATTTAACTAATGTCATTTTCCGGGTTAAAACAATACCGTTAGTTCTTAGTTGATACAGATAAATTCCACTTGATAGGTTTGTAGCGTCAAATTCAGCTCTGTGTGTACCGGCGGGGAGATTTTCATTTATAAGAGTGGCTACTCTCTGTCCTAATGTGTTGTAAATCAAAAGTTCTGCCATTCCCGCATCCTGCATTGTAAAAAGAATGGTTGTTGCCGGATTAAACGGGTTAGGATAATTTTGCTTTAAAGAAACTCTTACAGGAAGATTGTTATCGTCAGGAGTTGAAACACCGGTAGATGTAACAAATGTGCCGGTTTCAGACCAATCTCCATCGCCAACTTCGTTTGACGCTCTTACACGCCAATAATAATCAGTGGCTCCTAAAGTAACTGTAGCGTCAACTTGTGTTTCTGAAATTTCTGTGATATCAACTTCAATTCTATCATCCACAAACTCATCTGATGTAGCAATTTGAAGCTGATATGTTTCTGCAAAAGCAGCTTGGTTCCAGCTGAAAGTGAGTGTAGCTTCAGTATCAACAGCATTCACAGGGCCAATAATTGTTACACGTCCCGGCGCAATTTCTTCCGTTAATGCTCTGAATGCATTAAGCCTGCCTGTTCCAAGCAGGTGACCCATTCCCGGGTTTGCTTCAGAAATATCATCAGCAGTATTTAATAACCTTGCCGTAATTTCATCATTGGTAAGATCAGGAAATTTAGATACAATCAGTGCCGCTACACCGGCAACGTGAGGCGAAGCCATTGAAGTACCCTGGAAATAAGCGTAAGAGTTTTCTCCACCATCGAATAAATTTGTACTGTACACACCTCCAACTACTCCTACACCACCATTGTTATTGGTTTCACCACCGGGAGCAGAAATATCAACATGGTCACCAAAATTAGAATACCATGCTTTTTTATCGTTATGATTCGTGGAGGCTACAGATATTACACGTTCATAGGCAGCTGGGTAGAATCGCGCACCACTTGGTGTATTTCCTGCAGATGAAATAAAAATTCCACCTCTGGCAGGACCAATATAATTATCGTTTTCGTCAAAACCGGCATTATCGATAAAGTAATCAATAGCATTTTTTATTAAGGTTGGGAAAACTCCGGGCGATGTATACCCCCAACTATTATTAGAAATAACAGAACCATTGTCGGCGCCATAAGTAATTGCTGCTGCTGTAGCAGAAGTGGAAGCACCCCCGGGATTTACAAGCGGATCCGTAAAGATTCTGGTAGTCATTATTCTCGCACCATCACCGAGCCCACTACCGCCTGCAACGCCGGCAACACCCACACCATTAGCATTTTCAGCCGCAATTGTACCGGAGACGTGGGTACCATGACCGCTATCATCAAAAAGCAGATTTGAATCTGTAACAAAGTTCCAACCGTTAATATCATTAGGATACCCAGATGACCCCGGATTTGGATTCACCCACATCATATTAATCAAATCAGGATGTTCTGTATCCAAGCCGGAGTCAGTAACTTGAACAATAACATGAGGTTGGCCAACTTCTACCTCCCAGGCAGGTATAAGACTAATGTCAGCTCCGGAAGTGCCATTATTTTGCCCCAAATTTTCATAATGCCATTGATTAATGAATAAAGGATCAAATTCTCCTGTCCGGGGCGCCAAATTAAAAGCAGGGATAATATTTGGGTCAAGGAAATGTGATTCAACTAAATAATCAGGTTCAGCTAATTCAATAGCTCTATTCTTGTTGAGATTTTCAATAGCCGCGTAAACATCAATTTTTTCTGTAAACTGTAGAACGAACCATCTGTTAAGGCCGTATCTGTTATATCTGTTATAAAATTTTGTGTCAAGCGGAAAAACCGGCTTCAGATTTTCAATTCCAGCCGGAACTGATTTTTCTAAATTCAGTATAGAGAGGATTTCATTAATATCAGCAGTTTTTGCTTGCCTTAACTGTTGATAGTACTCAGGTGTTAACTGTACTAATATTGCCTGCTCATCTTTATCGGCATTTTGCGCATGTACATTTGAATTCAAAACAGAAACAGCTAATAGTATAGCTGATATAATGAGAGTGTAGAAGTATTTCATCTTTGCTTTAGTGTTAGTTTGGGGTTTAGCTTTACAATATAAAAAGACTAACGGAAATTTTGTAGATATCTTACATAACATTGTCTGCAGGTTTTGAACCCGATTTAATCACTAAGAAATCTATACTTTATCTTTAATATTTTGGCTTAAATGGTAGTGGATAATTGATACTGATGGCACGCTGCATATCCCAAATTATTAATGACGAAATTAAATATAAAGCATAAATATTTGATTATTAATGATGTGGAGAAATGATGCACTCGCTCAAATTTAGGTGAAGTAAAGATGCTTAGAACCGAACGAAGCGATTCTCGCCAACCATAAATTACCCATTATCTGTGTTGAAGCTTAATAACGCTGTACAATAAAATCAAACCATCTCATTTCGCTGATTTTCCCACTTTGCCTTGTAGACGAGAAAACTCTCTGATGAATAATTCGGATTAAATATAGTCTCTGTATTTGTAAACCATTAAAGTAAATAAATAATAAAAAGTTTACATATCAGCCAATAATAGGTCGTTTTTCACTGGTTTAGACCGAAACAAAGAAATAATAAAACCACAATATTTATGCATAAGGCATTGATGTCTCTTAATAAAGATAGCTATATTTTCTTTAACTAATTGTGGTGCAGCGTTATTATCAATAATTAATAAGTATGAAAATTCATACCTGTCTGAAAATTGACATTCCATAACTTGTTTTTTAGTATTTGGTGCTACCTAATTTTAGGGATTTGTAAAATCAACTACTTTTTAATAACTGATACTATCTAATCATGAAAGAATTGCCTCTACTTCAAAAACTATTTATTCCAGCGCTGTTATGTTTGCTTTTTTCTTCTTTTTCAACACCCTTGTCTGCACAATTTGCCGGCGGTGATGGTTCTCCGGGCGACCCCTATATTATTGAAACTGCCCAGCAACTCGACCAAGTTCGAAATTTTCTTGATGATGCATTTATGCTAAATGCCGATATAGACCTGACCGATAACGGATTTGCGGATGGCGAAGGTTGGGATCCAATCGGGGAATGTGATTGGGACGGAACAGAATGTATTGGTGCAGCCTTTTCAGGTGAGTTTGATGGTAATGGGTTTGAAATATCAAATTTAACCATTAATCAGTCAGGCAGTACGGAGCTTGGTTTATTCGGATTTAATGATGGTACTCTTAAAAATGTGACATTGGTTAATGCTGCAATTTTGGCAGAAGGAATGTCAGGTTCACTTGCAGCAGTTAATAATGGAACTATTGAAAATTCGTCAAGTCAAGGTCTTTTTATTAATGGGGGAACAGACTATAATTTTACTCCTGCAACCGATACAGGCCTCGGAGGACTGGTAGGTACTAATCTTTCAGATGGTGAAATTATCGGTTCTTACACAACAGGTGAAATATCACCTGAAAGCGGCGCGGCTGGTGGTTTGGTTTCTGTCAACAATGGTACTATTACAGATTCTTACTCAATTGTCGATATTGAAGTTGTGAATATTGGTCCATCTGCACTTTCCGGTTTAGTTGTATTCAATAACAGCACTATTGAGACATCTTACGCCGCAGGAAATATTGGTATTGCGAGCATTAGAGGAGGACTGGTTGGTGAACCAGCCATGATTGGTGCAGAAGTGACCGATTCCTATTGGGATGAAGATGCAACAGGGATAGAAAGCCAACCTTTTTGGCCTCCTGAGCAATTGGGCAGTGGATTATCGGGGGTACAGATGAGGCTGCAACCTTTCTTCAATGG
>SLDG01000256.1 GCA_007125355.1 Balneolales bacterium
AAAGTGCGAATTTCAACAAAGGTACTAACAAGATGTATTTGGGTGTGGCTGGGAATCTTTTTGCTTTTGCGTGCAAAGTCTCTTTTGAGAAATGATATGAGGGATATGTTGCCTTTGACTCCAAGTCTGCGTTAATTGAACACTACAAGAATAAACTTGGTGCAACACATTTCAAGGGACAACGAATGTACATTGAAACCGTTAATGCATTGAAGCTTGTGAAAAAATACTTTCAGGATTAAAACCATGGCTATAGTTAAAGAACCCAAAGGAGTCGATTTCGTTGTTAAGTCAGATCCCTGGACTGAAAAAGAGCTGGAGGAGTTCAGAAAACTGATGAAAAAGCAGAAGTCTGAACTCGGTGAGAAAAAGCGATCCAAGATCAAAGAGAATTTTAAAAAGGTTTCCAAGCAACCGGCGTAGTCTCCTGCTTTCCTACTCATAGCAACGCCAAATAACAAGCATAGCGCTTCGCGTTTCTTCGAATCAATCGGATTTTGCCGTCCATAGCCTGAATCAAAGCTATTGCCCTTGTAGATATTCAGAGTTTTCACCACTTTAGTATCTGGAAATAGCAAAACCGCTTAAATGCCGCACCGTTATTTGTCTATCCTATTCTTAAAATTTCGATATAAAATCACATTTCATTCATCAGTTGTAGCTTATGCGTCATTGACGTACTTTTCTAAATAATAAATCGTTACTGAATGGAATTCTTTGAAACACCCGTTTTTACCAGATTGATTCAGAAGTTTATCAGAGATGAGGATTATCACCTGCTTCAATTACAGTTGTCGGTCCGGCCAGAATCCGGCGACATCATCAAAGGAAGCGGTGGAATCCGAAAGTTGAGATGGGCCGGATCAGGGCGTGGAAAACGGGGTGGCATTCGGGTGATTTACTATTATTTCACCGAAGATGAACAAATTTATATGCTTTATGCATATCCAAAGAACAAAAAAGACGATCTCACTGCAGATCAATTGAAGCAACTGAAACAACTGGTTGAGGAACAACTGTCATGAATGATAAAATGTTTAATGAATTACTTGAAAGCGTGAAGCAGGCCGGAGATATTCGGAAAGGCAAACGTAAACCCTCCAGGTATACCGTGATTGAAGAACCTGATGTTGCAGCTATACGGGAAAAGTACAACATGACTCAGCAGGAATTCTCATCTCTGCTTGGAATAAGTGTAGGCACCCTCCGAAACTGGGAACAAGGCAGGCGTAAACCTCAGGGTCCGGCCAAAGTGCTTTTGAAAATTGCAGAGAAGAGGCCAAAAGCAATATTGGAGTCTTTGTCGTAAATTGCTCGTCAAATAACAAGCGGTTTGTACGATCGGTAAACGTTTAGTTTCCATTGGTTTTGAACCAACCCCACCGCACAACCGCCGAACCGTTATTTTCCTATTGATTTCGTATAGTCCTGAGTTCTTAGACAGATTTATTACTCAATGAATATTTTAGAAAAATTCCTCCTGGATAATCATATTGAAGAATCTCACCGTGAAATAATTCAGAATGTTTTCAGAAAAATAAATCTTAGTGAAGAGTCCCATTTCATAGAACAGGGGAAGATTACCACAAATATTGGATTGGTGGAATCGGGCATACTAATGTACATACAAACCGACGAAAACGGAAAATATTGGGTTTGTGATTTTGCAGTGGAAGGAGAATGGGTAACCCAATACCAGAGTGTCAGCCAGCAAACACCATCTCCTTTGTCCATCATAACATTGGAGCCATCAATAATTCATGTTATTACTCATAAGAAAATCTCAAAACTGAATAAAGAAATTCCTGAATTTGAAAGCCTTACACGCAGTATTGTTGAAAAAGAATTTTTCGATATGATTGAACGCTCCCATAGTTTTCAGTCTTTAAATGCAAGTGAACGCTATAAACGTATTTTAGAAAACCAACCTTATCTGTTACAACGTGTACCCCAATATTACCTTGCAAGCTATCTTGGTATCACACCTCAATCTCTAAGCAGACTGCGTAACTCCCAATAATATTAGCTGAATCCTACTTATTATTTATTAACAAATGTGAATGATCACAGTCCTGTATAACCGCATCTTTGTAATGTAAACCTTAAACCAAACAGGATTCATTATGAAGACCCGTATTTATTTAATACTACTACCACTCTCAATTGTCATTTTATCTACTTCGTTAAATGCTCAAGATACAGAATCATGGAAAACCGAAACCGAATTTGCTCTTGTTTTTGGGCTTTCACAACCGCTCGCTCTTAATGGCTTTAATGCTGAAATCAATTATATCCACAATCGATTTATTTTTGGATATTCACATGGTGTATCACTTGATTTTGGAGCGGGTCTGGTTCCCGATTACCTCGACGACCAAGGCGTGATAGCACATATGCCATTTTCCACGGGTTTTGGACTTGGCTACCGTTTTTATGATTGGCTTAACTTGCGAATTGAGCCTAAATGGCATCGTTTTGAATTTTATTATAACGATGAAGCACAAACTTCTGACAATAGAATTACAACAGATGCTAATAATATCTCCATTGGAATAGGTTTATATGGATTATTCAAGCCATTTAGAAAACTGGATAATACGCTTCAGGGCATTACGATAGCACCAAGCATCCGGTTTTGGCCTACCATCATCAGTGACTTTGAAGACCGCTCATATTCCTATCAAAACAAATTCACAGGCCAAACTGAAGAAATTAAAACTCCACACTCAGGAATCGATTTCTCACCATTTCTTATAAATGTAAGTGTTGGATATAGCTTCAACATAAGAAACTGAGATGGAACACACGCTTCTTAATATTCCAGCGCTTTAACACTATTAAGCCTCTAATTTACAACTGACTGAAAACTGGGATAGCATACGGATTGATTCCTTTTATGGTTATCTTAGAGAAGAACTACCAGTAAGATTAATTGATTCAATTTCCTTAGATTACATATTTATAAAAGAACGATACGAAGTTTTATAAGTCATAAAATTACAATGGCTTCGTGCTGACCGGCTGCGGTTTTCAGTCTTATTTCAAAGTTGGTTGCCTGGCAGCACAAGCCATGAACCGTTATACTTCACCGCCTATTCAGCCGTTTTTACATGTGGTAGGAATTAACTAAATTACAACATGTCAGAAAAAGAACTCATAAAACAGATCAGAAGGCTTCCCACTGAAGCCCAACAAGAGGCGGCAGATTTTGTCGAATTTCTTACCAAAAAGTATATCAATAAACCTCTTGAAACTGACTTCACGAAAAAAAAATCCATCGTTGAAAGTTCTTTCAGAGGAGTTTGGAAATATCGCGATGACCTTCAGGACAGTACGAAGTGGGTGCGGGAGCTTCGTAAAAGCCGTTGGGCAGACTAAAATAGCTCATGGCTGAGCTGGTAATCATTGATACGGATATTCTGATCGATCTCGGTCTTGACAGAGTTGAGGCTGTTGAGACAATAGCAACTCTTGAAGAGAAGTATCAACTGAACATAAGTGTCATTACGGCGATGGAGTTATATTCGGGCTGTAGAAGCAAGCGGGATATTAAAAAAGTAGAAGAACTGATTGCCAATTTACGCATAGAATATGTGTCAAAATCAATTTCAGTGCGAGCTTATGAGTTAATGAAAGAATTTAGATCCAGCCATGGAGTTGAAATTAATGATATGCTGATTGCTGCAACTGCAATTGAAAGGGAAACAAAAATGATTAGCAAAAATCAAAAACATTATCAGTTTTTACCTGGCCTGGATTTACTTCAATACCCGATTGGCGAAGTATAACATATATATGGCCTCCAAAGTCAATAGGCAATACGAATTTTTTACAAGTACTTTTAAGTGCTTGTTTTAGCGCTTCTTTATGCATGATGTTGAGTAGTTGTTCCGCGTGAACGTT
>SLDG01000090.1 GCA_007125355.1 Balneolales bacterium
GATATTGATGCATTTTTTGCTTCTTATAAACACCCCGCGTATTGGTGGGTCGATGATGTAAATGAATTCCTGAAGCTTAGAGAACCATACCTTCTCTACGAGTGAAATTTGAAGAGCAGATTACTTCAGCGTAGTAGTTTTTCGGTTAAACACACTGCGCGTATCCGGAGAAACATCCCCCCGAAGAAAGTAAATCATAATAAACTCAAAAAATGCAAGCGTGTATATGAAAATACACAAGCCGATAAGCCAGGTTGTATCAGTGTAGAAAGAGGCTGCCATCGTAAAAAACACAACCACGCCTGCCGACTTGCTTAAATGAGTATGAAAGAATAGTATTTTCCTGAAAAGGCTTAAAGAGATAATGACTGAAATTATCATTATCCCCAAAAAGATATACAGAAAGAGCAGGTTAGGATGCACAAACTCAGGGAACAGATAATATAAAAACCAGGCTGTAGACAGGTAAAAGAGTACATCTGCCGCTGAGTCTAAATGAGCTCCTAAATCCGTAGCCTGATTCCATAAACGGGCGAGCTTACCATCTAAAAAATCGGTGAATCCCAAAAACAAGTAGGTAAAGATAAACCACGTGAGATTATCGAAAGTTACCAGCCAGAATAAAAAAGGTGTCCCAAATAATCTTGTGATTGAAAGTGCATTCGGCAGGTTAATTACCGAAGTATTTTTACTTTGAAATAAATCCATCTTCAAAAATAACTATAATTTGAATTATTTCTCAGTGGGTATGAATAAAATCAGGTCGTTTATTTAATGTGCATTAAGATTTTGTTATCTGGTGGGTTATAGTTTAGAGGTTTAGAAGTTTAGGGGTTGAGGGGTTGAAAGATAAAAAGCTCATGTGATCCGGAGGATCATCATCTTTGTAACACATGGCCATCTGCTCCTCATTCACTTGCGCCGTAGGTGCAGCACTTTGCGTTAGCGCAGCACTGCCGCGTCCCGATTCTCGGGGAGCGGACACTGAGCCTAGACGAAGAGGAAGACGAAGTGTTTAGAATGAGCGGTAAGATGAACAGAGTGGTTTATGTGCTTGCGCCAATCTATCTATTATGTATTATACAAATGTAATATAATCAATATCTTGGTAGGGACGTTACATACAACGTCCCTACGTATGGCGGGGCACATTTCTAACATTATTACAAAAGGCGAGCCACTTGCACTTTTACAGATTGTGCAACCTTGGGAGATTTCTCTCGCATACTTTGGGATAGTCAGAGTTTTATCAGGGATTTGTTTTTTGCCGTTTACAATAGCCTGCGTTCGAAATGACAGCGGCAGCTTCCTTTCATCCTTCGCGTCCTGGGGGTTCAATAGAAAAAATATGTAAGGATTTTGCTATTACTTACTCATTCTATAAAAAAGCAGTAACTTAATGATTGATTATGGAACCCAAACAAATTTTAAAACAAGTTTTTGGTTATGACTCTTTCCGGCTTCATCAGGAAGCTGCCATAACCTCGTTTCTGAACGGAAGAGATGTATTCGTATTAATGCCAACCGGCGGTGGTAAATCGCTGTGTTTTCAGATTCCCGCACTGATTTCAGAGGGTCTTACCGTTGTTGTTTCTCCGCTGATAGCACTTATGAAGGATCAGGTAGATGCACTGCGACTTAATGGTATAGAGGCGGCTTATATTAACTCCAGCATGCATCACTATGAACAGGCAGAAGTAGAACAAAAAGCATTAGACGGAAAGCTGAAAATGCTTTATGTGGCTCCTGAGCGCTTCAACCTTGCCGATAACAGTTTTTATAGCTTTCTAAAAAAAGCAAATGTAACAGGATTTGCCATAGACGAGGCCCACTGCATTTCTCATTGGGGTCATGATTTCAGGCCAGATTATCTTGAACTTTCGGCCTTGAAGAAAGATTTTCCTGGCAAACCGGTTATGGCTCTTACTGCAAGTGCAGATAAAGCAACACGTACCGATATTATCGAAAAAATGGGATTGCTGAATCCGGCAGTATATATCTCCAGTTTTAACCGGGAAAACATCTCGTATGCCATAAAAAACAGCCAAACCGTATTTGAGGACTTACTTACATTCCTTGAGGATAACAATGGGAAATCGGGCATCATTTACACTCTAAAAAGAAACGATACGGAATCTTTAGCTCATGAATTGACAGAAGCCGGGTTCAATGCCATCCCTTATCACGCGGGTTTAGACAGTCACACCAGAGCGAAGCATCAGGAATTATTCCTGAAAGATGAAGTCCCGATTGTGGTAGCCACGATTGCTTTTGGTATGGGGATTGACAAACCGAACGTTCGTTTTGTGGTACACATGACGCTCCCCAAAAACATAGAAAGCTATTATCAGGAGACTGGCCGGGCGGGTCGTGATGGTCTGCCAAGCGAAGCCGTACTATATTACAATCGTGGCGATGTTGGCAAGCTGAGTTATTTTGCCAGAATTGAAGGTAATGAGAAGCAAACCGAGATAATGCTAAATAAGCTTTATCAAATGGCAGATTTTTGCGAAACCGTTACTTGCAGAAGGAAGTTCCTGATGAACTACTTTGGTGAAAGCCATCCTGATGAATGCGGCAATTGTGATATTTGCCTTTCCAGCATTTCTGTTGAGGATTATACCATTGAAGCGCAAAAAATATTTTCGGCTATGGTAAGGTTGGATCAGCAGTTTGGATCATATATGATTGCTGACCTTCTGAGGGGATCAAAATCCCGAAAAATGAAACCCTGGATGCGGAATTTGAAAACCTATGGCGCTGGTCAAGAGCATCCAAGAGCAAAGTGGATTCAGTACATAGATTTGTTGCTGCATAATGGATATATAAAGCGTACACGAGCAGAAATGCCGGTGCTTGAACTCACTGAAAAAGCATGGAGAGTATTAAAACAAAATGAAAAGGTGCGTCTGAGGGTTAAAAAAGAGCAGCATAGTCAGCTTCCTTACAGGGACAGAAATATTGAGTACGATGTGTCTTTATTTGAGGGCTTGAGGGCACAACGTTTGCTACTTGCCCAAAAAGAAGAGGTGCCTGCATTCATTATCTTAAGTGATAAAACACTAATAGAACTGGCAACAAAGAAGCCCACAAAAGAGGATCAACTCGATAATATCAGTGGTTTTGGAAGTGTGAAAAAAGGGCGATACGGCGGTGCATTTCTTGAAGTAATTCGGCAGTACGAGAAAAAAGGCCGACTGCCTGATGAACTGAAATTTCATTCGAAAAATTATAAAAAGAAAAGGAAAGACAGGCACGGTAAAGAAACCAGCAGCCAAACTACATTAAATATGTACCGCGAGGGCCATACTATAAAGAAAATATCAGAGCTGCGTGCTATAAAAGAATCAACCGTGATGGCACATTTGTCTGAATTTGTAGAAACCGGCGATATAAATCCATCTGAATTGGTTGAACCTGCTAAGTTAAAAATTATCTATCATCATTTAAAACAAGAACCTGAGCAGTTAAGCAGAGAGCTGAAAGATAAACTTGGTGAGAACTTTACCTATTCCGATATAAGAATTGCCAGGGCTGCTTTTTCTTCGCCTCAAATTCAACGATAATTTTACAGGGTTTGTCAAAAAAAAGATGATATTCTGCATTGTTTTTTGTAGAATTCAATGATTAATTTTTTTTATAGTATAGTTAAATCAACCTATGCATTTTGCCTGACAACTATAATTTGCCTTATTGAAGTATAAGGTATGAAGCAGTTTAGAACCGAGTTTGGAATAAGCAAATGTAATTAGGCAGAAAAAGTAGTAATTGTAATCGGATTTTGTTTGAACTCCCCGACAAATGACTAATAAACCCGGTATATACGAGTTTCCCTGGTATTTTAAGGCAGCAGCTGTATTGCTGATGCTCACGCTTACTATTTATGGTATGATTGTGGCCAAGGCTATAGTTGTGCCTTTTTTATTCGCACTGTTTTTTGCGGTATTACTTTCTCCCCTATGTGGATTGCTTGAGTCATGGCGGTTACCAAAAGTATTGGCAGCTCTGACAAGCCTTTTACTTGGCATTGCAGTTGTAGCTCTTGGAATAATGTTTTTCTACTCTCAATTGACCGGTTTCGTGGAAGACTCTGAGCAAATACAACGCAGAGTAAGTGAGCTATTTAATGATTTATACGCGCTTTTGGGGCCTTATGTAGATGCAGATCCTGAAGAATATCTGGAAAATATAGAAGCATCTATTATTGAATTTATCCGCGGTAATTTCGACTCATTAACAAAAGGAGTAATGACTGCTGCTACTACAATTACATTGGCATTTATAGTGCCGGTATATGTTGTTCTGCTGCTGATCTTCAGAGGCTTTTTGAAAGAGTTCCTCATTAGAGCTTTCTCAACTGATGATACTGAGAAAGTAAAAAGGCTGATCAATAAAGTAAAGCATGTGGTGCAATACTACATTTTGGGAATGTTGATGGTTATTTTCATTTTAGCAATTCTGAACAGTACGCTTTTGTTAGTTTTAGGGGTAAACCATGCAATATTTTTCGGTGTTTTTGCCGCATTTCTTAATATAATTCCATTTGTCGGTCCGCTTGTTGGCTCAATTCTTCCGATTCTTTATGCTCTTTTGACCACTGACTCCCTACTTATACCCGCACTTGTTCTGCTCGGGTTTTATGTTATACAACTTTTTGAAAGTAACTTATTTACTCCATCTATTGTCGGGCGGCAGGTAAGTCTTAATCCTCTCGTTACGTTGCTCGCAATCTTTATCGGAGCGCAAATTTGGGGGTTGGCAGGCATGATTCTATTTATACCTGTTGGTGCAGTTTTAAAAGTGATTTTTGATGAAGTAGATTCACTGAAACCATTAGGTTTTTTGCTCGGTAAAGCCGATTTACGTGAAAAAGGCACCGGGCCAATTGCCCAAAAGGTGAGAGAAATATCAGAGAAAATCAATCCGCCTGAGACTCAGGAGCACGATATTGAAGAGGACCACTCGAAAAAAGACTCATCCACCAAAAAATAAAAAATGGCTGATAAATTAAATAGCACTTTTGGGGAGGTTGATTTACATAGGCCGGCTTTTTGGAATCATCTGAAAGATGCCTGCTTTTTGTTAAGTCCTGAGTTAATAATTCTTGCGGCTAATAAAGCGGCCTGGGATTTTTTAGAAAACTATGTACCTGTTGATTCTCATCTGACTGATTTTTTTAAACCTGTAGATAGTTATGAGTATTTTGAATTCACAAGAAAATTAGAAAAAGGCCATAATATTAAAGATGAAGCAGAACTATATTTTGATAATGGTAAAATCAAGCTGACTTTTTTTAATAGAGATGATGGAAACTTTTTTGTAGTACTCAAACGGCTTGACTGGCATGAACACATTACAGCAACAGCTGGAGCCCAAACACTTACAGTGCCTCAGTTAGTTATTTTAAGTAGTGCAGACGGTGCTATATCAAGTTCAAATTTGCAATTTAATAAAGTGTTCGAAATAAAAGGACGTTCTGCCGGGAAAAACTTTTTTGAGATTTTGCAAAAAAAAGGAGCAAATCTACTCAGCGACAACCTGCATGATTACTGTGGAGGGTTCTTTGATACTTCGCTTGTTAAAAAAAATGGTCAAGACTGTTGGTTACGCTGGAAAGTAAAAAAGGATTCTTTCGCAGGTAAAACCTTCTTTAGAATAACAGGAGTAGATGTAACTGAAGAAATTAGCGCGAAAAATGAGTTGCGGTTAAGCAATCAGCGTTTTCAGGATATTGCAAATGTGCAAGGGCAGTTTATTTGGGAAACTGATGATAATTTTATAATTCGTTTTATATCTGCTGCAATTCGGGAAATTAGTGGATATAAACCTAACGAATTAATTGGCAGGTCGATTCTGGACTTTTTTGAGGAAAATCAACAGTCAAGAATACATACATTGCTTAAAAAAAATGGTATTAAACCCGGCACGAATCTATTTACGGCGTTTCAGCATCGTATAATAGACAAAAATGGAGAATCGGTTTGGTTGTCATCAAGTGGCCATAAAATAGAAGGTAAAAACAATGAGTTTTTAGGCTTAAGAGGTATTAGTGTTGATGTTTCGCGCCAAAAAACCAAGTTTGCTAAACTTGCTCAAAGAGAACACAGGTATGAATTATTATTCAGGCAAACCCCTATTGGTGTATTTTATTACGACGACAATCTTAAGGTCATAGAATCTAACGAAACATTTCTTGATATCATTGGTTATTCAGTGCACCAAATAGTGGGTACTGACCTTAGGATGATTAATGACAAACGTATTTTACCTGCAATATTGGCATCCATAGATGGAGATAATGGGGAATATGAAGGTGTTTACTCTACTGCAAATAAAAGCACTATTTACGTCAAGCTTAAATGTGTTCCTTTTTATGGTTCTGATAATGAAGTTACCGGTGGCATAGGTTTGATGGAAGATATATCGAAAGCAAGAAGAGCCAGAGAAGCTCTTGAATTCCAGATTGATTTGGAATCTCTCGCACTCGATATATCTTCCAGATTAATAAATATAGAGGATGAATCTATAGAAGGAAAAATTAACGATGCTCTTAAGAGGCTAGGACGCTTTACTCAATCAGATCGTAGTTATCTAATGATAACAGACAAAAACCTTGAGAAATTTGACAAAATAAATATTTGGTGTTCAGCAGGCACTGAATCTGATGAGGAACACTTAAAACAAAATAAAATAGCAGACTTCCCGGTGCTCTATAATTGTATTAAAGATAGTATGAGCATATCTGTTACTGATGTGTCTTCTGAATTAAAAATAAAGAACGCAGAAAAAGAGCATTTAAGACAATTCGATGTCAAATCTTTTCTGTTGATACCATTTGCGACAGGTAACGGAACTTATGGTTTAATCGGATTTGACCACTGTAAAACACAAAAACGCTGGAAAAACTCTGAAGTTATTGTACTGCAGCAAGTTGCGCATTCGTTTGCGAGTCTTCTTCAAAGGAAAACAATAGAATTAAAATTACGCCAAAGTGAAGAGCGATTCCGGTCGTTGGTATATAACACCTCTGATTTAATTACTATTTTCGATTCAACAGGACGTCTTTTTTATAATACGCCATCTTTTGAGCGTATATTAGGTTATTCTCTTGATAAGCGCAGAAGGTATTCTTTTAAGGAACTTGTGCATCCTGAAGATTTGTTTATGGTATTACGGTCTTATGCTTTTTCTAAAGCTCATCCTGGAAAGGTTGTTAAAGTAGAGTTTCGAATGAAGCGTTCAGATAATTCATATGCATACTTTGAATCTTTGCTCACAAATGAAATGGATAATCCTGCAATCAAAGCATTTGTGGCCAATAGCCGTGATATCACAGAACGGGTTGAATCGGAAAAGAAAATAAAAGAATCGTTGGCTCAGAATAAGCTTTTGCTTGGTGAAATTCATCACAGGGTAAAGAATAATCTTGCCGTAGTTACCGGGCTTTTAGGTCTTCAGGCAGAGTCGCTTAAATCTAAGGAAGCAAAGTCTGTATTTATTGAAAGTGAAATGCGTATTCGAAGTATGGCCATGATTCACCAAAAGTTGTATCAGGCAGATACTTATTCAAGGGTTGAATTTAGTGGTTATATACAAGACCTTATTAAAACGATTGGGGCTTCTTATGATATGAATAAAAATATTAGAATTCTTTTAAATATGGATAATTTGTATCTTAGCCTTGACAAAGCCACACCTTGTGGATTAATAATCAATGAATTGCTTACAAACGCATACAAACACGCGTTCAAGAATATTCAGAATCCAGAAATATCTGTAACAATGACAAAATCTAAAAATTTGGTTTCATTAATTTTTTCAGATAATGGAGTTGGATTACCGGATGGAATTAACTTTGATGAAACAGACTCACTTGGTACTCAATTAATTACAGGGTTGTCTCAACAATTGGCTGGAGAGTTTAGCTATAAAAGTGAAAATGGTACTACTTTTATTTTAAAATTTGAGGATGCTTAATGAAGAAAATATTAATTGTAGAAGATGAATTCATTCTGCAGATGATGCTTGAGAAGATGGTTCAAAAAATGGGGCATCAAGTTGTTTCTAAAGCAAAATCCGGAGCTGTTGCTATAGATGTTGTTAAAAATGAGAGTCCGGATTTGATTCTTATGGATATTAAAATTATCGGTGATATAGACGGTATAGAAACCATAAAAAAAATCAGGGAGTTTTCAGACATACCGGTGCTTTATCTGTCAGGTAATACCGACCCGGATACCAGAAAAAGAGCCGCTGAAACAGCTCCAATGGATTTTATCATAAAGCCATTTGAGTATCAGGATTTGATGAATGCCGTAAACCGATCATTTGAGGAAATCGGTTAAGTTTCTGTACCTGGGCTAGGCGCCATACCTGATGTCAGGGATTTTCTGAAGTTAGTTTATTATAGCTGTTTTATATGTCTGATAAATACATTCTGCCTGAATTCGAAGATATAAAAAATGCCTCAGTTCGAATTAAAGAGTATATCCATCGAACTCCTGTTCTGACAAGTCAATCTATAAATGAATTAACCGGAGCTCACATCTTTTTCAAATGTGAGAATTTTCAGAAAGCCGGTGCATTCAAAGCCCGCGGAGCTATCAACGCGGTTTTGCAGTTATCATCTGAGGATTTAGAAAAAGGAGTAGCTACACATTCATCAGGCAATCATGCAGCAGCACTTGCTATGGCTGCAAAAATTGCTGGAGCTCAAGCGCATATTGTTATGCCCGAGAATGCTCCTAAAATAAAAGTTGCAGCAGTTAAACAGTACGGTGGCATAATAACATTTTGCGAGCCAACTTTAGAAGACAGAGAGTCGGTGCTTAAAGATGTATCAAACCGTACCGGCGCAGTTTTTATTCCACCCTACAATCATCCTCACATAATTGCAGGACAAGGTACAGCAGCATTAGAACTAATAGTGGAAACAAAATACTTAGATATCATAATGGCACCGGTTGGAGGTGGAGGATTACTATCTGGAACAGCCATTGCTTCTAAACATTTATCGTCCAATATCACTGTAATTGGTGCAGAGCCCGAGCAAGCCGACGATGCTTATCAATCTTTTAAAAGCGGTCAACTTATCCCGGCAAAAAATCCCATAACAATTGCAGATGGATTAAAAACTTCTCTTGGGACATTAACTTTTGAGGCAATTCAAAAATTTACGGATGAAATTTATACCGTATCAGAATCAGCAATTTCTGATGCTATGCGTATGATTTGGGAACGAATGAAAATTATAGTTGAGCCATCATGTGCTGTTCCGCTTGCCGCAATCTTTACATATCCTGAATATTTCAGAGGGAAAAAAACCGGCATTATTCTCAGCGGTGGGAACGTAGACCTGCACAGATTGCCATGGCACCAGTAGATTTACTAAACGTAAAAAAAATCGTAATTCAAATTAACCTGAGTTCGATTTTAAGGAAAAGTTCTTAGCACTCCTGCTTTTTTTTTAAACCACAGAGGACACAGAGGAATACACAGAGTTTTAATTTAGTTAGAATTTCTTTTCTCGGCACAATGAAAAAGAAAAACTCTGTGTAACACTCTGCAACCTGTCTGCCCTGCTCACACTTTTTGGGCTTATTCAGTATGTGTGTTCGTCATGCAGGCTCAGTGGTTCAAATTACCGAAAGCCATTAAGCTTCCTTTTTTTGAACAAAAATGATTTTTCCCAATAAATAGCAATCCTGGGAGATTAAAATCGAACTCAGGCAACTACGTAAGCCTTTCAATAATTTCTGAATGTTCGGGGAAAGCCTGCTTCATCATATATCGGTCGGCCATCTCGAAATCATCAAAATCAAATCCCGGTGAAACGGTGCAACCAACCAGGACATACTCGGAACCGGGATCAACTGTGGCTGCAAACCAGCAGTTAGCCGGAACTACTTGCTGTATTTCTGTAACTTCATCGAGGTTTTTTCCGAGATAAAGCGCTTCGTATTTGCCATCTTCGTGGATAATGTGGATTGTTAGGTTCCCGCCTTCATAATGATGCCACATTTCATCAGACTTTATTCTGTGAAACTTCGAAACATCGTTATCCCCCAGTAAAAAATAAATAGCTGTTGAAAATGAACGGTATGCATCAATATCTTCTCTGTGAACTCCCATACTGCATCGGTACGTTTCGCGAAAGTAGCCACCTTCAGGATGAGGTTTCAATTCCAGTTTTTTAATTAATTCATCTTTTCTGCTCATACTTAATATGCTCTTCAAATTTAGTTAATATATTTAGATTCAATTGTGTTAATACACTGTTTGCCTGAATATGCAATCAGTTACAGCTTCTCAGACATGTTTTATACCTGAATTATGTAAAAAACAAACGGTATCAGACAGCCATTCAAAATCATTATTTATTTTTATAACCTAAAGCTATGAACTTATTCTCGTTTATCGATACACTTATTACACGTGGTATGGCCCGCGTTGGAATAACCATGCTCAGATGGAGCATTGGCCTGATTTATATTTGGTTTGGTTCACTTAAGTTTTTTCCGGGAATGAGTCCGGCTCAGGATTTAGCATTATCAACCATAGATTTACTAACTTTTGGCCTGATACCTCATGGGACCTCACTGATTCTTCTCGCTTCACTTGAAGTTCTTATAGGATTGTTGCTAATTTTTGGCAAGTTCATGCGTTTTACCATTCTATTGCTGCTCTTTCAAATGGGTGGTACAATGAGTCCGGTAATCCTGTTTCCGGATGTTGTCTTTACCAGCTTTCCCTTTGTGTTGACAATTGAAGGGCAATATATTTTCAAGAACTTTGTAGTTATAAGTGCGGCTATGGTCATTGGCGCAACTGTAAGGGGCGGGGAATTAACATCTGAACCGCTTAAGGCAAAAACATTATAATTTCTGCTCATAACCCCAAACTTAAAGCGAAAGTCTTGATGTAAATTATTATTTTAAGTTCACTAATAAGTTATACTTAAACAGTGTGCTGAAATTTATTCCATTTATTATCTGTGCTGCTGCTATCTTGCTGTGGCCAAACCCTGCAAAAGGCTATGAGTTAGAAAATGAACTGCATGAAAGCGCAGTTTATGCAAACTCTTTACAAGATGAGGAAACCAAAAGGGAACAAATAAGAAGTGTCCGATTTCGTGGGAATCGTACCTATTCGAATATGGTATTGCGCAATATTATTGCAACCCGACAGCCCAGTGTTATTCGCAGAATGCAATTTTGGAAGGAACCATCTTTCGACTTTGTTGAAACAGATGTACGGCGGGATGTAATCAGAATCAGGCGCTTCTACAACAGACGGGGTTTTTACGAGGCAGATATCAGCTATAAAATTGAACGTGGCAAAAGGCCGAATAAAATATTTGTTACATTTATCATTGATGAAGGTGAGCCGGTAATAATTAATTCACAGACGTATGAGTTTATTACCGATGATCCGGATTTGGAGGAAAGGATAAGAACCAGTCGAACATTTAGGCGAGCAAACACAGGGATAAGAAATCCTTTTGCAGAAGGGAACCGTTATAAATCTATTCGTAGAGCCGATATGGAGTCCAATCTTAGTAATCGGATTATGAATCTTGGCCACGCTTTTGTGAAAATTGATATTCAATCGGAAGTAGATACAGCAGCTTATTCAGCAGACGTGCATATTACAATTGAACCGGGACCTGTTGCATATTTCAAGAATTTACGCGTCGAGGGTAATCAAACTGTAACCGAAGAGTTGGTAAAATATCAATCGGATATACGGCCCGGACAACGTTTTAGTAATACAAGAATGAGACGCTCCCAACGCTTACTGTTCAGGCATCCACTGTTCAGATTTGTGACCGTAAATTTGCCCGATCAACCGGTATCTGAAGAAGTTGATGTTAGAATAAGAGTAAGAGAATTCCCTCTGCGCTCAGTTCAGGTTCAGGCAGGTTTAGGTACCGAAGAAATAATTCGTGGACGTGTAACGTGGACACACAGGAACCCTTTTGGCAACGGACATCGATTTCTTGTAACTACCAGAGGCTCTTTTATTGAACAAAGAGCAAGTTTGGAATACCTCATACCCGGAATCTTCACCCCCAGGAGTAATTTTTCTGTATCTCCATTTGTACTTCGTCAAAATGAGCGGGCATTCTTGCTACGTTCAGCAGGTGTGGTAAACAACCTGAGTTACTACTACGATCAGTTTTTTATAGCTAATCTCGGGTATACATACAGCCAAAATGAAATATTCCAAAAAGATGGGGCAAGAGCATTGCAGGACGACTCGCAAATATTTAATATTTCATCCCTCACTCTTTCCGCGCTTTATAATGAATCCACTGGTGACAGAGGCCGGGGCTGGGCTTTCAGGCCTTTTGTTGAAATATCGGGTTTGATTGGCAGCAATAGCCTTGTTTTTCAAAAAGTATCCTTAGATGCACGCCGTTTCATTGATGTTACTTCATCCACACAAATTGCACTTCGCGCTAATCAGGGATTTTTATTTACCGGAGCCTCATCTACTATTCCTGCGAGCATCAGGTATTATACGGGGGGGACAAACTCAGTAAGGGGATGGTCTCGTTCGCAGCTCGGTCCTAAGAGAGCTGTAATTGATGATGATGGTAATTTTTCGGAATACATTCCGCTTGGAGGCGAGGCTGTAAGTAATTTTAACATTGAATTCCGTCAGGATTTACCTCTTTTTGAAGACGGTTTACAGTTTGTGGCCTTTTTAGATGGCGGGCAAGTCTGGCAAAATTACGAGGATATAAATTTCAGGGAAATGCAATTTGGTGCCGGTGGCGGTTTTCGTTATTTCTCGCCAATTGGCCCAATTCGTCTCGATTTTGGCTACAAGCTGAATCCCACAGATTCAGACTTAAACCGTTTTGAAGGCGTTAATTACGGGGGGATAAACCGCTGGAATATTCATTTTAGTATCGGACAAGCATTCTGATTGGAACCTGCTCAAAAAACATATAAACCCTTTTATAAGCGAAAATGGCCTTGGATAACTTTGGCTATACTCGTTTTCGTGTTCGCGTTTATCCGGCTGTCTTTAAAAGCCGAATGGGTTCATAATATTGTAAAAATCGAAGTCGAACGGGCGGTTAGTACCCAAACAGGGGCAGTATTTAAAATTGGTCACATGGAAGGCGATTTATTGAAGGAACTGTCGTTGACCGATATAAAATTTGCCTACGATGAACCCTTATTGACCATCGATTCTTTGTTCGTTTCGTACAATATTTGGGGATTGCTTTCCAGCCAATTAGAAATCGAGAAACTTCATGTTTTTAATCCTTCTGCATTCATTGAACAAAAGTCAGATTCTGTATGGAATTTTACACCCTTAATAGCGTTAGGTGCCGGAACTGAAGCGGAAACCGACGACGCGTCCGGTGGTTTTGATATTTTAATACCGGATATTAAGCTCACGAATGGCGCAATTTTTGTCAATTCGGAAATGCTGCCCGACGGGAAAATTTCTGCTGAAGATACAAACCTCGAAATGTCTTTCAGTTCCATTTCAGAAATCCTGAATATCCAGCTTCATGCGCTTTCATTTAATCTGAAAGAAGGCCGGTTACCCCAGCCCATAGCGGTTAGTGCCAGAGCTGAAATGGAGGATCAAAAAATCACACTTGAACAGCTTTTGGCTGAAACCGGTCGTACTGCATTAAAAGCAACTTCATCTGTGGACTTGAGCGAGGAACTACTTAGTACCGAAATCAATATTGATCCCATTTCTCCCAAAGATTTGTCACTTTACATAGATGGGCTGCCGGCGTTCGATTCTGCAAGCCTGCAGCTTACCATCGACGGAGAATTCCGGAATGCCGAATTAATCACGCATCTAACGGCTCGCGATATTTTTGGGATAACATTTA
>SLDG01000125.1 GCA_007125355.1 Balneolales bacterium
CAGAATTTATTAAGATATCTTGGCTTAAAATCATAGAAATTGATATTTAAATTGATTAAAAACGTATCGGCTTAATCTAATCAAAAGTGAGATAGGTTAAAAATGGGAAATGGGGATTAAGATTAAGGTTGAGGTTGAGATTAAGGTTGAGATGGCGCTGCACTGCCGTGTCCCGATTGTCGGGGAGCAGACACTGAGCATAGACGAAGTGGGAGTCGAAGTGTTGAGATTTTGGGGAGGGAGTTCAATGCTAAAAGCTCAAAGCCGGAATCAGTCATTTCGAGGGTACATCGGTACCGCGGTTTTAAAAAGTGCTACTATGTTTCAGATTTTATTTAGGCAAAGTATACCCGAGAAATATCCCAGGGTTGATAGGGCAACAGACATTCAACAAAAAAGGCCGGAAACAACAATATTGCGTTTCCGGCCTTTATTTACTGCTTCCGAGAGCTGTATCAGGAGATACTATCAAGTTTAAAACTTTGCAGTACTTTTATATAGTTTGCTCGTTCGAATGAGCCGGGGTCGGCAACGGAGGCTGAGCTCATGGCTCCTTTCATTTCCTCAACAGATGCGTATTCTTTTTCTTCCATCCATTGAGTCATTTTCTCGAGCATTTCTTTGAGCGCACCAGAGCCTTTGAACAATAATACTGAAGCCATCATAACAGCATCAGCACCTGCCAAAATCATCTTCAGGGCGTCACTTGCATCATGGATGCCCGTTGTGGCGGCAAGGCTTCCTTTTAGGTGTGGTCGAAGCATCCCTATCCACCTTAGTGGCAAGCGTTTTTCGAAAGGGCTGCTCAATTGAAGACTCGGTTGCACGTCTAATGTTTCCAGGTCAATATCAGGCTGATAAAACCGGTTGAAAAGAACGAGCCCGTCAGCGCCGGCATCCTCCATTTTTACAGCCATATTGGCAAAAGCACTGAAATACGGGCTGAGCTTTACAGAAACGGGGATATCAACAGCTTGCTTAACCGTGCTGATGTCATCCAAATACATATTTTCAACTACGTCTGAAGTAAGTCCGGGGTCAGCAGCGACATAGTAGATGTTCAGCTCAAGAGCATCGGCTCCGGCTTGTTCCATTTGGCGCGCGAATGACATCCATCCCCCTCTTGAAATACCATTTAAACTGGCAATAACCGGAATATCTACTGATGACTTCAATTTGTGAATCTGATCGAGATAGTCTTCGGCATGCAGGTTGTGATATTCCTGTGGTTGCGGAAAATAACTAAGCGCCTCCGCATAACTTTCGCCGGTTGAGTTCAGAAAATGGTCAAGCGCTTTGTTTTCTTGTTGGATTTGCTCCTCAAAAAGCGAATACATAACAATGGCAGATGCTCCCGCATCTTCGAGTTCTTTTACGCGGTCAACTTCAGTTGAAAGTGGCGAGGCCGAGGGCACCAATGGATTCTTCAGCTTTAGTCCGAGATAGTTGGTTTCGAGATTCATGATAACGTGAGATTAAGCGTGATTATAAAGTTCATTTTTCAGGTTTTTCAGGTTCATAGAGCTTCTCCATTTCCTGATAGACCTTCCATTGATTTTTGATTTCCATTTTTGCTTCTTCCATCAGCTGTCTTGCCACTCTTGGCTGCGCTTTGGTAAGCATCAGGTAGCGCATTTCGTTGTATGCATAGTCTTTGAAATCAATTTTCGGCGCTTTGGAATCGAGTTGGAACGGATTTTTGCCTTCTTCTCTTTTCATTGGGTCAAATCTGAAAAGTGGCCAATAACCGGATTCAACAGCTTTTTTCTGTTGATCAAGTCCGTATTTCATGTCATAACCGTGCGCAATACAATGGCTGTACGCGATAATTATGGATGGTCCGGGATACCGTTCCGCTTCGATGATAGCCTTCATTGTTTGCATGTCGTTTGCACCCATTGCAATTCTGGCAACATACGTGTGGCCACCTGCAACGGACATCAACCCGAGGTCTTTTTTACCGGTACGTTTTCCTGCTGCGGCAAACTTGGCGATAGCACCAAGCGGCGTGGCTTTAGAGCATTGGCCTCCTGTGTTTGAATACACCTCGGTGTCCATAACAAGAATGTTTACATCGCGTCCGCTTGAGAGCACGTGGTCTAACCCGCCATAACCGATGTCGTAAGCCCATCCGTCGCCACCGAAAATCCAAACACTCTTTCTTACAAGATAATCGGCAATACTCAGCAGAGTTTTGGCATCCTGACTGCTTTCATTTTCAAGCAGTTTCTTAAGTTGAGCTACACGTTCACGCTGCTCAAAAATTCCGGGTTCATCGCTTTGGTCGGCTCTCACAATGGCATCAATTAGCTCGCCGGGTACGGTTCCACGCATTCTTTTAAGGACTTCGCGTGCGTAGACATCAAGCTTATCAATCGTAATTCGGAAACCGAGTCCAAATTCGGCATTGTCTTCAAAAAGAGAATTTGACCAAGCAGGGCCTAATCCAAATTCGTTTTTGGTGTACGGTGTGGTTGGCAGGTTGCCTCCGTAAATTGAAGAACATCCCGTAGCATTTGCAATAACCATACGATCACCAAAAAGCTGCGTAATAACTTTTATGTATGGTGTCTCGCCACAACCCGTACATGCCCCAGAGAACTCAAATAACGGCTGCAGGAATTGAGAGCCTTTTATGGTTTCAGTCTTCAATTGTGAACGGTCGTATTCCGGAATGTCGAGGAAAAACTCCCAGTTTTCAATTTCCTGTTCTAACAATGGTTCAATCGGCTCCATATTCAGGGCTTTTCTGCCTACTTGTTTACGGTCTTTGGCAGGACACACCTCTACACAAAGTTCACAACCGGTACAATCTTCCGGCGAAACCTGAATACTGATTTTCGTGTTATCGGGCCATTCACGTCCTTTGGCATCCATATATTTAAATGATTCTGGTGCTTTTTCGAGCAATTCGCCATCAAAAGCTTTCATTCTTACAACCGCATGCGGACATACCATCATACATTTACCGCACTGAATACAAATATCAGGTTCAAGCACTGGTATTTCCTGTGAGATGTTTCTCTTTTCCCAGCAAGTAGTGCCGGTCGGGAATGTACCATCAGATTGAAATGCGCTAACCGGGAGCGAATCGCCATCACCGGCAATGATTTTGGCAATTACATCCTGTACAAATTCAGGCGCTTCCTCGGGAACCTCACGTCGCATGCGAATTTCAGAAGCGGCATTAGCGGGAATCTCAACCTTGTGGAGATTTTCAATCGTGTTATCAACGGCTTTGTAATTGCTCTGCAGGATGGCTTCACCTTTACTGCCATACGCTTTGTAAATTGCTTCTTTGATCAGCTCAATAGCCCGGTCTTTTGGGATGATGTCTGAAATCGCAAAGAAACAGGTTTGCATTACTGTATTGATGCGGTTACCCATTCCATTTTCACGAGCCACTTTATAAGCGTCGATGCCATACACTTCAAGGTCTTTCTCAATTATTTGCTCCTGAACCTCAATCGGAAGATTCTTCCAGATTTCTTCAGTGGGGAAAGGCGCGTTAATTAAAAAAGTTGCCTTATTTCTTGCGTGTCTTAGAATATTTAGCTGTCGCAGAAACTGGAATTGATGACAAGCAATAAACTTTGCCTTTTCAATTAAATAAGCTGAACGGATTGGTTTTGGGCCAAATCTAAGATGCGATACCGTGGTAGCTCCTGATTTTTTGGAGTCGTACACAAAATACCCCTGAGCAAAATTATCGGTGTTATCCCCAATAATTTTAATGGAGTTTTTATTGGCACTTACGGTACCATCTGCACCAAGTCCGAAGAATAATCCCTCAAACGTATCCTTGTCGGTGAGCCAGCTTTCTTTGCTGAAATCAAGGCTTTTACCTGTTATATCATCTTTGATACC
>SLDG01000035.1 GCA_007125355.1 Balneolales bacterium
CCATTTGCAACAGGTTTGGTATATGCAGGCCCGGTGGCTTACATGGATTTTATGCCGGAAATTAAGCGAGCCCTTTCCACTAAAATAATGCAAGCTGAACGTTTGGCTGAGTTTACAGATATCTTTTACTCGCCCGAGAGAAACCAATGGTTTGAAATTTCTTATAAAGATGGAGAGTTTGAGACCAAAGAAATTTCACGGCCGGCACGATTTAGAAATATCAACTTAAATTAACAGTTTACAACATTGGCTGATCCTAAAAAAATGTCGAGGCGACAAGAGCGCCGCAAACAAAAGCGTGTGCAATCTGAACAAAAAGCAAAGTCCTGGCTGAAGGGCTGGGGCGAAGCCGCTCTTGTAGCTCTAATTGCAGCTCTTGTAATTAGAGCGCTTATTGTTACTCCATATCGCATACCCACGCCATCTATGGAGCAGACATTACTGACTGGGGATTTTTTACTCACCTCAAAACTGCATTATGGGCCAAGGTCGCCACAATCTGTAGGTCTGCCGGTAGTTGGTTGGCACATTCCAAACTTACGATTACCATCTACAAGATTACCCGGTTTTTCCAGTATTAAACGCAATGATATTGTTGTTTTTAATTATCCCATTGATGAAGGTATTCCTGCCCATAAAACCAATTATGTAAAGCGGCTTGTAGGTATGCCCGCTGACACGCTTCGTGTGGATGATAAAGTATTGTTCGTAAATCACGAAGAGGCTCGTAATTTTAGTACTATTCAGTTTTTATATAGTATTGAACCTCGCAGTGGTTTAAGAATCAGCCAGAACAGGCTTAAAGATGCCGGCGCTGTTCCATACAGGCATACTGCCGCATTTTCTTCTGCGGAGAGAGTTCTTGCTTTTATGACAGAAGATGTAAAGCAAGAAATTGAACAATGGACGGATATTAATTCAGTTAATATCATACTGCGTTCATCCGAAGAGGATTTCAACTCCAGAAGCCCATTCAGGTTTGCGCAGGGCTTGGGTGCCGGAAATCCGGATCAAATGCCTGAAATTGTAATTCCTTTCAGAGGTCAGGTGATAGAACTAACGCCTGATAATATTAATCTGTATTGGGATATTATAACCCGCTATGAAGGTAATCGTCTTGAAATTCGAAACAACCGTATTTTCATAAACGGACTTGAGCGTACTGAGTACACCATTCAGCAAGATTATTATTTTATGATGGGTGATAACAGAGATGATAGCGAGGATAGTCGCAGTTGGGGCTTTGTACCCGATGACCATATCGTTGGCCGTGTGTGGATTACATATTTCTCTGTAGATAATTGGATGCCTCGCTTCAACCGCATTTTCAGAACCGTCCACCGGGATTAAATGTTGAGCCCGCTCCGAAAAGTTAATTATGAACCCTGCCTGCAACAGGCAGGCAGGCACAAAGACACGAAGTCACAAAGTTTCAGAAGGTAAGTTATTGTTTTTACGTTTCATTAAATTACTCTTCGAGAGTTAATTTTGTACTTTTTGATTAATCAGAGCGCACTCAATGTTGTATTTTCAAATACACTTAGACTTAGTTGAGATTTTATCATTAATTCATTAATGATTCTTTGTTTTCTCGGTCTTTGGATTTTTAATAAAAAGAAACTTACATTAACAATTGCTCGTATAATCCGGTACATCTTACCTTCAACCAAGATTATACGACTATGCAATTTCTAATTGAATTCCTGATTGTTTCTTTTGCCTTTTGGATTGTCTCCAGCCGGATGGATGGCATCACTGTGAAAGGCCAAAACACCATTTTTGCCGCCGCTGCTATTTATATCATTGGTTATACCATTTTAAAATGGGTATTCATGTTCATTTTCAAGGTATTAACACTTGGCTTTATGTTTGGGATGGGTTTTGTAGCCATCATTCTCGCCGCCCTCGGTGCCATGTATTTGGTAACGGCTTTATTAGATGATTACGAAATCGACTCTTTTCCCGTCCTCGCTGCTGCTGTGTTGGTTATTTCTGTAGTAAGCAGTGTTCTTCGATTCTTGTTTTATATGCTTTGATTGGACTATTTTTTTGTAATCTTTAATGTCAGGATGACAATAAATTAAAGTGTTATGAAATGAATTTATTATAGTATTTCGTTACATTATAAATAAGAATTATTAATTAATCTAATCCGATATGTCAGCTACGATAAAAAAGAAAGAAATCGTTTTGGAAGTGGATGACCAAAAGTATGAAACGTTTTTGAAATTTATTAAAACCCTTGAGTATGTTCAAGTTATAAATGAACAGCAACAGGCTATGAAAGAATTAGAGCGTAGTCTAAAACAAGTAAAGATTATGCAAAACGATGAGTCTAAAAAGCAAACTGCAAAAGAGTTTTTAGATGAACTATGAAGTGCTTATAACCCCTGAATTCAAGCGGCTATTTAAAAAGTTACTCAAAAAATACCCATCGTTAAAAAATGATTTGCAGAGCTTAATTTCAAAGCTAGAGGATAATCCAGAATTAGGAGTTAGTCTTGGGAACAACATCTTTAAAATTAGGCTTGCTATTTCATCAAAAGGTAAAGGAAAATCAGGTGGAGCCCGGGTTATCACATTTCTTGTCTACAATAAACGAGAGATATATTTGGTACATATCTACGACAAGAGTCAACTTGATAACATCAGAAAAGAACAAATTATTGATTTACTAAAGAGCGCTAATTTGCTTTAAGAAAACTTGTTTTAAGTAGCAGAATATTTTTATTATAGCTGCATGATAAATACCGAAGAGTTGCCGCTATCGAAAGCGAAACAAATCATCAGGCTTCATACTAAAAAATACAGACAGCAGTCTCGTTTATTTCTTATTGAAGGCGTTCGCGGTGTTAACCAAGCCATCCAACAAAAAAACTTATCTCTGAAATATTTGGTTACTCAGGAAGATACAAACCGGGAAATTATTGAAGTTGCATCCCTGATAAGAGAAATCAACATTTACAAGACGACCACGGATGAGTTTAACAGGATTTCTGCCACAGAAACTAACCAAGGCGTGCTTTTAGTGGCTGAAATCCCGGATATTATTTCTTTTGATAATATCACCCCAAAAAAATATCCCTTTATACTTATAGCTGATGGCATTCGTGACCCTGGTAATTTGGGTACAATGTATAGAACAGCAGCTTGGCTTGGCGTGGATGCAATCATTTCAGCCGAAAAAACTGTGGAATTATTTAATCCAAAATGTATACGAAGCACAGCAGGTGCGATAGGAAGCATTCCATTCAGTGAATGCTTGTTGGAATCGCACTTGCCGGAGCTCAGAAAAAGAGGTTATGAAATTGTTGCTTTGGGCTTAAATGAAGAAGCCATTTCGCTGTATGATTTTAATCCAAAACGAGGAACAGCTCTAATCACAGGTAATGAAGCACATGGTTTATCTGATGCTGCTAAGCAATTCGCAAAAAGCATTTACATCCCGGGTAATACTTATAAAGTGGAGAGTCTGAATGCTTCTGTAGCTGCATCGTTAGCTATATCTCACATAAAAAACAACATGAACCCAAAGACAAACTAAAAAATCATAACCCATGCCAAAATCACGCAAAAAAATATTTGTGCTCGATACTTCTGTAGTACTGTATGACCACGAATCAATTTATAATTTTCAGGAGCATGATGTTGCCATTCCGATTTCTGTACTGGAAGAGGTTGATAAGTTCAAAAAAGGGGATACCGTAATTAATTTTAATGCACGCGAGTTTATCAGAAACCTTGATAAATTATCCTCAAGCGATATTTTGCAGCAGTGGATTCCGCTTAATGGTAAATCACGTGGAAAAATCAGAGTGTTGTCAGATGAAACCTCAGGAGTGGATGCAAATCAGATTTTTGGCACTCAGAAATATGATCATAATATACTGAATGTTGCTCTCTCGGTTCAAAAAGAGATGAAAGGGCGTCCTGTTACGCTTGTAACTAAAGACATCAACCTGCGGGTTAAAGCAAGAGCACTAAATGTAAATGCCGAGGATTATGAAACCGGCAAAATCAAGGATATCGACCATCTCTATAAAGGTAAAAGTGAGATAAAAGTACAGAATCCGGAACTTATTGATCGGCTTTACAAAGAACACGGTGTTCATTTTTCAGAGTTTTTCGACGAAAAACCGCTCGCAAATCATTACTTCATAATGAAAGGTGGAAATAAGTCGGCACTTTCTGTATTCAATGCGCAAACAGAAAATATTGAGAGAATTGTACAGGAAACTGCTTTTGGCATTAAAGCCAGAAACGCTGAACAGACTTTTACTATGCATGCGCTTTTATCACCCGATATCAAATTAGTTACTGTTTCGGGTGCTGCCGGGACCGGGAAAACACTGTTGGCTCTTGCCTGCGCATTAGAGCAGCGACGTAATTTCCATCAAATTTATCTGGCACGACCCATAGTCCCATTAAGCAACAAAGATATTGGTTATCTGCCAGGGGATATTAAATCTAAGATTAATCCATATATGCAGCCCCTTTGGGATAATTTGAGCTACATAAAAAATCTTTACGCTCAAAAAGACAAGGAATACAAAAAAATTGAGGAACTTGTTAACAACGACAAACTGCACATTACCCCTTTGGCTTACATAAGGGGCAGAAGTCTTTCGAATGTCTTTTTCATTGTAGATGAGGCTCAGAATTTAACACCGCATGAGGTTAAAACCATCATTACACGCGCAGGTGAGAACACAAAAATAATATTTACAGGTGATATCTTCCAGATTGATACGCCGTATCTCGATTCGCAAAGTAATGGTTTGTCTTATTTGATTGATCGAATCAGTAATCAATCTATTTACGCGCACATAAACTTGGAGAAAGGCGAACGTTCAGAACTCGCGAATTTGGCAAGTAAGCTATTATAAGGAAGCCCAGATTATTCTTCCGGGGGATACGTTTCTTTGTCTAAATTAAAATCTTTGCGCTTCAAATTACCCATTGAGGCAATAATTACGGTTATGTTATCTGTAGAGCCACTATAGTAGGCATTGCAAATTAATTGTTCGGTGCTTTCTTTAAGTGATTCAAATCCTGTAACATACGCCTTGAGCACACCTTCCTGATCTTCTGATTTATCGGGGATGAGGCCATCTGAGCATAGCAGGAGGGCTTCTCCATTTTTTAGTGTCAGATACTGTTCATTTTCAGGGAAAATATCCGGTTTATCGCCTTCGCCTGTCATTGCTCTGTAGATAATGTTGCTTGAGTACATTGCTTCCTGCGGGACAGGAGGGCCGAATTGTTTCAGGTATTGTTCAACGTAAGTGTGGTCTTCAGTTATTTTTCTAAACTCATCCCCATTGAAGTGATACACGCGACTATCACCAACATTGCCACAAACGAATGCCTCATTTTTTACTAAAGCGCAGCTGAGAGTCGTACCCATTCCGTTTAAATCGGAGTGCTCTGTATGTACTTTAGTAATTTCTTCGTCGGCTTTTCTATAAATTTTTTCTAAAATCCATTTCAAGTCTTTTTTGCCCGCGCCACTTGTTTCATCAATCACCTTGCAGGCAGATTTAATGGCAATATTACTGGCAATTTCTCCGCCTTTTGCACCGCCCATTCCATCAGCCACTGCAAGGAGCGTGAGCCCGTTTGATTGATATATTACAAATTTATCCTGATTTGATGAGCGTTTGCCAATAAATGACAAACCATAACAGTCGAGTTTTTTTAATAATGAAAACAATGTGCATCCCCCTTTTCTATAAGCATTTTTTTAAAATGCCCTGATTGGGCGGATACGGCGTTCATCACTTTTGAAATCCGTTCTCTGTGATCCATTACTGAAATTTTGAACCCAGGCAAGTCCTGAGTTTATTTGTGTTGAACTCCAGTATAAAGAAGAGCTGAACCCTCCTAAATCCTGTTGATGTAGATTTCTGTAGAGTAAATTCAGTTCTTCTCTTGATGGAATGAACCAATCATCAAAAATTTCACCCTGATACCTTAGGCTTAAATTCATTACTACCTGAGCTGCAATACCATCTTCGCTACAATTTTCGAATACAGCAATTGTATTGGCCAGCCCAAATCCAATTTCGCGTCCTGTAGCCCTGATATTTTCACCACGACATCCCCAGCTTTTTCGTGGATCATCGCCCTCATCGAACCAGCCGCCAGGCGCCGCTTCAAGATACCGCCAACCGTCTCTGAAAAAACCCTTGTCGAAAAAGACTAACCCGCCGGCCGGGCCGATATCACCTATCGCAAATATTTCTGTATATGGTTGCTGGTCGCCAGGCCTCGGATCACGAATTACAGGCGTTGTTTGTGCCGGTGGATCTGTGGCTGCAATATGGTCAATGTCATCTTTCTCTAAAGTACTCCAATAGTAAAAACCACCTGCCATAATGAGTAATAAAACAACTGCAGTAGCTATTATTTTATTAGTATTTGATTCTTCATTTAACTCATCTTCGAAGTACTCTTCTTCGTATGTTTCATTTAAACCGCTGTTAACGTTAAAATCAGACGGTTCTGCTTCAGGATTGAATGGCCCCTGTTCGACTTTAAACGAAATTGGTTCAGCTTCGAATGTAACGACAGGAGACTCCTCATTTTCTTTTCCTTCTTCTATATTAAGTGCATCGGCTACACGTTTTGCTCTTTTTTTGGGATCTCGATTGCACATGCGTTCGAAAATTGCTTTCCATGTACCACGAATTTTGTGGAAAGGCAGATCGTAATACATCTGATCTTCTTCCTTACGTGGTTTATGTCCGGTCATCATCTCCATAGCTACAGCGCCTACGGCATATACATCAACACGGTTAGAAATATTTCCTGATTTGTGTATGTACGCCATTACTTGTTCTGGCGGTGCATACGCAGGGGAGACACCACGCATCAACGCTTTATTTGATAAGGTAAAGCTCATTTCCTTACTCGCAGCCTGTCTTTCGAGTGTAGATGAAATGTCAAAATCCATCAAGGCATATTCGTAGCTGCCATCTTTTAAAACCCTTATACCAATATTATCGGGCTTGATGTCGGAGTGTACGATTGGATCCGTAAGCTTGTAATGTGCATGATAGAGGATAGAATCCATCTGCTCAAGAAAACTTCTGACCTCTTCTTCACTAAAACGATATTCCCGCCTGATTAAACTCGAAAGCGTGTGATTGAACTTTTCCATCGTGATGTAAAACCCAATCAGCTGGCCGTCTTTCCACAACTCATTGGCATCGTATACCTTAACAAGGTTCGGATGATTTCCAAAACTTTTTATACGTCTGAATTCGTCTAATAAATCCGCTTTTTCGAGGGCTTTAGCATCTTCTTCGAGCTTTTGAAGGCTAAAAAATTTTAGTACGAGATCCTCTCCGGCAATATTGGTGTATTCAAACACAATTATACTCTTGCTTCGAAATCGTCCCGTTGTGGCACTAACAGTTTCGAGAAAACGAATTTTAGGAAACGTTTTCTTGAGTAACTCCTGAATTTCTTTTGGTGATAGTATCATGCAAAAAAATACATTACGTGGTTATGGATGATGAAAGCCTGCCTGTATTTCAGCTCATTTGCTATTACAACGTAATTGTTTGTTTAATCTGTAAATATATCACTAAATAATCAAAAATTGGGAAGTATTTACAGAGGATGCTTTTATGGTTATGCTTGGGAGTTTTTGTGGGCTGTTATAATTGTTTATTCGTTTAGCTGTTTATTTGTTTATGGTTGAGTCATAAGAAAGCAGACTGTTTGCAGCGACCCGGTTGTCGGTGGATGATATGACACTTGGTAGAGTCACAACCTATTGTAACATTACCCGGTTGCATTTCTGAAAACAAACAATACTAAGAATATGACAAATATTACCACGGGAACAAGGGGATGCATCCCCCTGCCGGATCAGCTTTAGGAACGTCATTTTGCTTTATTTTATAAAATATTTTCTTCTAACATATCTTTCTTCGTGCTTTTGAGGCTTTGTGCCAGTCTGACTGCATCGGCAGGCAGGGTTCAACAAAAAAGGACCCGCGAAACGGCGTGCTTGTTATTAAAACCGTACTTGTTTATTATGGCACAATTAAATTTCATTTATTCTATTGCGTAAAGTAGACTGTGCTTACACATTTCTAAATATGGACATTCTTTCAAATTATATACAAAAACTAATCAGCGATCCTTTTTTAATTTATTTTATCGCTATTTTTTTGATTCTTGGCTTGTTTCGCTTCTTTTTTGATATATTCATGAAGTTGATTTTCGGGGATAGTATTGATAAATCATCTGATGATTCCCCCGGCTTTCAGTATGATGTTGCGCTTCGTAAAGGAAATATTGGATTGGGTAAGTCTGTTACTACTTTTTTTCTTATTGCTACACCGGTTTTTTATCTCACATATGTGGCTGTTCAGGGTACTCCGATGCAGGGTTTTACGATGGAATGGCTGAATCTGATTGTCCGTTGGATTCACGTTGTAGCGGGAATAATGTGGATTGGCGCCTCGTTTTACTTCATATTTCTTGAAAATAATTTAAACAGGACAAAAAATGTACGTCCTGAACTCGCAGGTAATCTTTGGGCAATTCACGGAGGGGGATTTTATTTTCTGGAGAAGTACAAAGTGGCACCGAAAGAAATCCCCCAAGATTTGCATTGGTTTAAATACGAAGCTTACATTACGTGGATATCCGGTTTTGCACTTCTTTGGGTTGTATATTATATGGATCCGGGAGGATTTCTGATTGACCGTTCAAAAGCAGACATTTCTGTTTCTCTGGCTATATTTATCGGCGTTGGTGTATTAGTGGTGGGTTGGTTTGTTTATGATTGGATGTGCAAGTCGCCTTTAATAAACAGTGGTTTTTGGTTCACTGCTATCGGACTGATTTTTCTCACTGCGTTGTCATACTTTTTAGTGAGTTTCTTCAATAGCCGGGCAGCTTTTATTCATGTTGGGGCGGTAATGGGTACCATTATGGCTGCTAATGTGTTTTTTATCATCATTCCATCCCAAAAAGCTCTTGTCAGGGCGGCCATTTCGGGTGAACCTTTAGATGCCAGTCTCGGCAAAAAAGCGCAACAAAGATCACTGCACAATAATTACCTGACGCTTCCTGTCATTTTTACGATGATTAGTAACCATTTCCCCAGTACATTCGGACACGAACTCAACTGGGCATTGTTAATGGGAATCATCATCGCGAGTGCGGGAATCAAACATTACTGGAACCTCGCTGAAAGAGGAGAGAAACCAAGGTATTTACTTCCCTTATCAGTATCGGCTTTAGTGGCACTTGCATTGATAACTTCTCCATTAACAGAGCGTTCTCCTGAGTTTGATTTAAGTGAACCCGTGAGTTTTCACAAGGTAGAATCTATCATTCATGCTCGCTGCGCAACTTGTCATGCTGAAAAGCCTTCAGACCCGATATGGACCACAGCACCAGGTGGTGTAAAATTCGATACCCCGGAACAAATGCAGACTCAGGCTAACCATATTATGAGAACAACTATCCGCTCGAATTTCATGCCTCTCGGTAATCTTACGAATATGACGGATGAAGAGCGCGATATCATACATAAATGGATTTTGCAAGGTGCATCAATAGAAACTGAAAGTGAATGATTTAACAGCTTTAAGGCGTTAATTATCTTCACAAACATCTAAACTACAGAAAAATACTTTTATACTTTATGGCAGAAAAGAGATATTGGCTGATGAAATCTGAACCGGATGAATTCGGCATAGATGATTTGGCTTCAAGAGAAAATCAGACGACATACTGGGAAGGAGTCAGAAACTACCAAGCAAGAAACTTTATGCGGGATGAGATGAAAGTAGGGGATAAAGTTTTCTTTTATCACTCAAACGCAAAGCCACTCGCTATTGTAGGAATTATGGAGGTAGCAAGTGAACCATACCCTGACCCGAGTCAATTCGACCCCAACTCAAAATATTTCGATGAAAAAGCCACAGAAGAAAAGCCACGTTGGTTTCTTGTGGATGTAAAATTGGTGGAAAAATTCGAAAAGCCGGTTCTTAGAGATGATATTAAAAAAGAAGAAACCCTTTCGGATATGATGTTAATCGCGAAAGGGTCAAGGTTGTCGATTCAGCCGGTTACTGAATATCAGTGGGAAAAAGTACTCAAGATGGCAGGTAAATAGTTTTAACCTGGTTAGTTAGAAATCTCCGTACATATGAAAATTTGGCGGGAGGTCGTCTAATTCAGCATCATCTGCTGTACTTTCACGGATATCAGTCGCTTCAATGGTAAATACACTTACCAGAAACCCATCGATAAATACCTCATCAATAACCAATTTTCCAGTAATTCTAAGAGGATCAAAAGTATAGTTTCTTAGTGGTTTAGCTGTATTAACCATTATGGTTTCGTTGGCTTGTGGCGGTGGTACGTGCAAGCATCCCATAAACGGAGCCTGAAGCAGAATAAACTGTGTGATGTTCTCTATTCTGTCGAAAGGCACCATATAGCCAACAATAGATATTTGTGAGCCATTAAGCTCTTTAAGTTCTTCCGGTACAGGCCTGTTATTTAGGGGATAACGTCTTAAATCTCTGAAATAAACCCGACTTGTCGCAGCATTTGAAGATAAAAAAGTAGTCTTTTCAGCTGTCAAGGATTCAGGTTGTGTTGAATCATTTACATCCGAAGATGTCAGAAACGAAAAAGCAAGAAAAAGTACTGTCAGTGAAAAATGCATGATATGTTTTATGTAGCTAAGTTGGTTACAACATCCGTATTATAGGCTTTTAACGCAGGGATGAGCCCCGCAAGTATGCCAAGCAGCACAAACAAGCCAATACTAAGTAATTGTGTTACATCAACATTGAATGCCTGAATTACAATTCCCGCTGTTTGAGCAATGTGTGTTGATGCTAAAGATACGATGATATGGCCGCCAAGCAAACCAATGAGACACCCCAAAAGCGTAATAAATGCGGCTTCAAGTAAAATGAGATTCAAAATAGTGAATCGCTTCGCCCCAAGTGATCGCATTATTGCAATATCGCGCCTTCTTTCTTCCATGGTATTGTATATGGATACCAAAATTCCCGTCAATGCCACAATAAACACAAGAATTGCTATAATTCTGAGTACCTGCTCGGCATTTCCTACAATCGACATCAACTCTTGTATTTGCACAGCAGGGATGACTCCCATCAAATCGTCTTTGTACTGAAAAAGAGGGTCTCTTTGAAGATTTCTCAGTAATAAAGGATTTTCCGGTACCGGAAAGTTGAGCATACCCGCAACCTGCAATGCAAGCGCCTGATTGTTGAATTTTACCAAAACAGCATCGAGTTCAGTCACTCTTTTTTCCAGTTCCTCTAATGGCGGTTGATGGCCATTATGTTCATGGCTGTGAGAGTGCCCGTGATGATGGTTATGGTCGTCGCCATCATGATCGTGATGATGCCCATTACCGTGCTCATGTTGGTGATCATGCACTGCATGTGTTGAATAGATACTGGTAAATAAAACACGGTCATGCGCGGTGGCCGTTGGGTTTAATATCCCGACAACAACAGATGGTGCGTCGTCATGCACATGTGGCTCAGCACCCGGACCAAGCTCAGCAACACCGTGAGTAAACACGATAGAATCACCAATAGAAAGATTGAGTCTTTCAGCTGTTTCATGACCCAAAACTACTTCAAAAGGTGCCTCAAAAATGCGGCCTTCCCTTACATTGAAACGTTCACCTGCCCGAGGTTCGGCTTCTTTTAAAAAATGTGCACTTGTACCAATAACCCTACGCCCACGATAACTGTCACCAACATAGAATGGAAAAACCTTGTCAACACGTGGGTCATTTAAAAGCGTTTGATATATACTGGCGGGAATTATACCCGTGGAGGTTTCAAGATGGTAGATGGTATTCAACGTAGCCTGCATACGACTTCCGGGAGAAGCAAGGATGAGGTCAAAGCCAATGCTTGTTTGATTAAAACTGCGCTCTGTTTCTTTTTCAGCAACCTGAACGGCGATTACGAGCGAAACCGCCAAAGCCACTGAAACAACAGTCAGGGTTGTGCTGAGCAACCTTTTTGCGAGATTCTTTTGAACAATTTTGAACAAATTCATACCAAGGCTCCCTTGTTAATTTCCGATAAATCCATTTTTTGCGGGAAGCGGTTCAGTACTTCTTCCTCATGACTAACTACGAGCAAAATTTTATCTTTTGATACCTCAAAAAGCAGTTCAAGCACTTCATCTGAGGTTTTAGGATCAAGCGAGCCGGTTGGTTCATCGGCCAACAGAATTTCCGGATCGTTTGCTGCAGCACGCGCGATACATACTCGCTGCTGCTGCCCAACCGAAAGTTGTGATGGTTTATAATGCATTCGGTCTTGAAGGCCAACGACCTTTAGCAGATGTTCAGCTTTTTTGCGGTCTGTTCCTTTGTCTGCGAACATCATTCCAAGCATCACATTTTCGAGGGCGCTGAATCCATCTAACAAATTGAATGATTGAAAAATATACCCGATGTGATTCGCCCTGAACCGATCGCGAGCGAACTCCGAAAGTCCTGAAATATCAGTGCCAAGGTTACGAATAGTCCCACTGTCGGGTGTGGTCATGCCCGAAATGAGATGCAAGAGCGTGGTTTTACCCGTGCCCGAAGGCCCTCTTAATCCCGCATGGATTCCATGCCCAATTGAAAAAGAGGGGATATCTATTACTCTTACCGGATTTCCGGTAGCGGGGTCTTTAAAAGATTTTTTTACGTCTGTGAGTTCAATCATGGTTATATCAGATTTCGGCTGCAAGAACTAATTCATAGCCATATTCTTCAAGGCTAGCGGCAATACTTTGCATATTTGCTACCTTGTCTTTTTTAAACGTAATATGCGCGGTTCTTTCTTCGAGATTAACGTTTACTTTTTCAACCTCAGGATGACTCGAAATAAGTGCCTCTACAGAGGCAACACAATTTTGGCAAGACATGCCTTTAACAGAAGCTACTAATTCGTTCACTTCATAAACTGTTTCAGATGAAGTTTCAGCAGTGTATGGAACCTCATTTTTTTCTGTGTTACAAGCTGCGAGTAAACTAAGTGCGATTATAGATACAATTAATGTTCTCATGGTCTTATTCTAAGTTATGTTGGTAATTATAGGGATTTACTGAATCATCAAAAACAATCACAAATCTATTGAAATACGCATGCCTTCCTGAATGTCTCGTTCCGAAGTGTATCCACCGTTAACTTCTACGGTAAATATAGCCGGACTTTCTGATTCATAACTTCTTGTTGAAAACGGACGCGCATTTCTATGGATTCTAACAATTTCATATTGCTGATTCACAAATATGATGTCAAGCGGAATTGGAGTGCTTGCCATCCAAAACCTTAAGGTCTGTTCTTGCTCGAAAATGAAAATCATACCTTTGTCGGCAGGCAAATTGTGTACATCCATTAAGCCGGTTTGTCGAGATTCAGGGGTATCGGCTACAACAACCTGAACTGTAGAAATTTCATTGCCATCTTTATTTAAAAACGTAACAGTGCCTGTAAACTCAAGCTGACTACTTCGGTCAGTTCTTTCAACAGCTGGTTGTTGTTGATTATCACTTCCACACGCTGAGAGTAAGAGGGCTAAAACAAATCCAATAAGTGATTTTTTAAGAGACATTTAGTTCAGGTTGATTTATTAATTATTGCCAAATTGTTATGGCGAATATAACGAATAACAGGCATAATTCTGATTAATTAAAAGTAAAATATTGCAACTATGTTGCGTTTGCTGATAGTTGTTTTTTGAACC
>SLDG01000244.1 GCA_007125355.1 Balneolales bacterium
AACCTCGCTCATCTAAACCTTTTATGTTTTTAAGTTGAAGCGCTATATCAGAAAGTAACCGGCTCCCGTATTTTGCCCTGTCGTCTCCTTTTTGCTCAAATTCTACGATGTAATATCCAATCAGCCAATTGCGGATAGTGAGCATACGATTTACAGCCTTGGTTGCCTCAACGCGCAATTGGTTATCAATAAATTCTATTTGACCAATTAAATGCTCTAAATTCATTGAGAAAACGTTTCAGTGATTACAATTTCAGGCGTCACATTCAAATCAATATCTATCTTCATTACATCATCATCATCTTCTTCAGTATTTAATGCATCATATTTTTGAGCAATGGCCAAAATCAGATTATCCGCCTGACCATAAGTTATAGTTCTCTTGTCGAGCTGCCGCTTCATTTTTCGGATTTCATTTGGCAAGGGAGTAAATGTACCTTTATCCACCAGGTTCATAAGCGCCTCACACGCTTTTTTTGTATCCTCCTTTCGCGTGATTGATTTAAAATCCCTTAGGAATTTTTTTGCCTGAGCTGAGATGGCATCTGCTTTATCAGTAGTAGTCACTGTTTCGGTCACTGCTCCCAGAAAATCTTTATCAAATTCATTCAGTGCGGCCTGCACATTATCAAAATGAATATATGGGACTTCAAACCCCTGCTCTTCTGCTTTAGCTGCAAACTGTTCGGCTGCTTCAAGGAAGGTCAGCGCCGATACTTCATTCTGCTCATTAACCCTGTAAAACTCCATTTTGTAGGGTGATTTGAGAAAAATCAATGAGGTGTTATGAGATTCCTTTTTATTAGCATGTACATTTTTCCTTGCCGTCCTCGCTTTGAGCGGAAACTGCTTGATACGTTTGAATTCCTTCGGGTTTGTATCCTTAAATTCCCGGATAAAACGCAGGTACAGCAAGCGCTTGTCTTCTTCATCAGGCATGCCCTCTTTGAACAACTCAAACTGTTCCACCAACTCTTCGTGCGTAAATACTTTTGCGTCTTCCCCAAATGCAGTATGGAATCCCTGCAGCTTTATCAAAGCATTTTTGTAAAGCTTTATTTCTTCATCTCCGTGTTCTGAGGGATAAAAAATATAATTGTACACTACACCGGCCACGCTTCCAATCCGGTTGATGCGTCCTAATCGCTGCATAAGCCGGGTTGCATTCCAGGGTGTATCGTAATTTACCATTACATTTGCTCGATGCAGATTGATACCCTCGGCCAGAACATCAGTTGTTATCAGAATCTGATAATCATCTTTTCGGCGGCCGATATAGTTTGCATCAAAGTTTGCCTGAATGGTTTCAAATATTTTCTTCCGGTTTGTTGAAGATATTTTCAATACACCTTTCTCCTGGTAATTATCAAGCTTCTCAGCAAGGTAATCCGCGGTATCATTGCTTTCGGTGAAAATAATAACCTGACCGATTGGATTTTTGGTTTTATCAAGCAGTTCATTATCGAGAGAGTGATAAAGCTGATCAAGTTTCGGATCCGACGTAACCTGAGCCCATTCATAATGCAATTCTTTGAGCAGAGCTTTATCTTTTCGCAGGTTATCAAGAAACTCCGGCTCAAAATCATCCGCATTGAAAATGTTGTTTTTAGGGTTCTCAATACCGAGCTGAATGATCATCTCTTCGATTTCTTCCATTGAAAAACCTTTTTCTATCAGTTGATTAATATTCAAATCGGGCGCAATAAGAACCCGGTCGTTATCAAACATCTTGATCATCCGCTGTGTGGAAATCAACAGATTGTTCAGCGTAATTTTAAAGGCATGAAAACTGCTCTCAAGCCTTTTGATCATCAGTGTTTTCATAATACCCGCCAAAGCCTTCGAAACCAGCACCGCCTGATCGTAATACGCTTCCTGCAGATCTTCCTTTAAGTAGCGAATGGCCTGATAGCGATTGTAATTAATTTTGTCATCATCGGTCAGGTAAAAGACGGTGTGATAGAAAAGTTTGCTTAGTCTGGCATCAAAGTCGTAATGAACGGTTTTTAACGGGGCAATTTCCGGGAAATTAATACCTTGTTCATTCAGGTCATCTACATATTTGGGATAATTTTTTAAATCTTTTCTGGTTCGTCGCACTGTGACCTGAGAGATGACCTTTTCCCTGATCAGGTTATACAGTTCCCGTATGCGCGCGATATTGGGCTCATCGGCTCTCATTAAATCCCGGTACTCACGAATGATAGGGCCAAAGAAAGACTGTAGATTAGTAATTGGCAGCGTGCTTCTTCGGGCATCCTGAAACAAGAGAAGCTGATAATACAAATCCTGCGGCCTGTTATTCAGAGGAGTGGCAGAAATTAATATCACTTTTTTGTTACTGCCTCTGACAAGTCCCTCTCCGTTTCTCGGCGCTTTGCATATTCGCTGTAAAAAACCAAAACTCTGTGAAGTATGATTGCGGTATTTATGAGCTTCATCAACCAGAATTAAATCATAATCTTCCTTTGGCCAGAAATTTAAATCATCACCTTTTATAATCTTTTCGAGCCTGCCATTGGTAATAAATTTGGTATGTCTGTCTATACCAAATAATCTGAATGTGTTTTTCCAGTTCTTTTCCAATGCCGGCGGATAAACAACCAGAATCTTGGTATTCAACGAACCGTTGGCAATTAAAAACCTTTTGGCGATCATTGAAGCCACAACGGTTTTACCCAAGCCCACCACATCTGCAAGGAAAAAGCCATTATGTTCCATCAGCATGTGAAAACCCTGATTTACCGCATCTACCTGGTAGCTAAGTTTTTTGTACTTTTTGGGTAAATCACCAACAGTATCCGGATCATAGTCGATGTTATTGCCGAAGTATTCAATAAGTAACTTTATATAGATTTCGAATGGTGTAAAAGTTTGGCCAATATGGGTTTTCTTTTTGAATTCTTTAATGTCTTCGGGCAGGATAGTTGTTGATTGCTCCCATAGTTTTTGAAATTCCTGCTTCGTAAACTCTACATCGTCATAATCTTTGAGAGCAATGTTCAACTCATAGTTTGGCGACTTTTTTATTCCTAAACCGGACTCCGTTAAGTTGGACGAACCCATAATGACCCAACCATCTGAATGTTCGGTGTGTACCTCTGGCAGGAATAAGTAGAACTTGGCGTGAATAGCTTTAGAATTGTGCGCTCTTACCTCAATTCTGCCATCAATCAAATCCTGTATAAAGTCAAGAATTCCCTCTTCTACTTCCCTTGAGTATTTCGCCTCTTTCAAATCCTTAATAAACCATTTCAGAAATTCGTCTTTCGTTTTCTTCTCGTCTCCAAAGTAGAGCAACCCCTTTTTTTGCGCTTCTGCAAACATTTGGTCAACATTGATGCCAACCAAAATTTTTATGTCTTTAATCTCCTTTAGATAGGGCTGTAGTGCAAAGTAACCGGAAGAACGAAAGTAACCCACAACGGCATGAAAAGCGTAAACTTCTTTCATATGCTCTAAAATGCCCTTGAACTTATGGAAAACTGTATTCTCGTCAGAGTTTGTGAAAAACTTTGTGCTCATTATTTGGTAATTAATAATATGGCGGTAACATCCGGTTAAACAATTATGTTAATATAGTTTATCAGATTCATTTTATGAAAGTAATTGTGTAAAAAAGGTACTTTTTTCCGCTTGTATTTATAATGAAACTTGGAAATGGAGTAACTCCCTCTCCAACTCCTCATACGCCCCCATCAAACCATATTCATAAACAAATTTCAATGCTTCGGTTTTCTGGTAAAAATGGATTTCAAGCAACCGCTTCTCCAATTTTGCCCGTTCGTTTAAAAATGCTTCTTGTTCCGGTGTGAATTGTGGCTCATCCTCATCACCACAAAATAGTTTTTG
>SLDG01000069.1 GCA_007125355.1 Balneolales bacterium
AGGAATAAATCTCTAATAAAAATATAGCCATCACAAAGTATGCGGGAGAAATCTCCTCCCTTATAAATAGCTTTAGATAAAATCCTGCCCCATGTAACAAAACCAATTTTACCTCTCCAAACCGGTTTGATTTTTCTGTATTTTTGGGGATGTTTACATTTCTCTGGTGGATAATCATCGTGGCTTTGTTTGCCATGTCTTTTGTGTTGTTAAAGTATCCGTGGATACCGGGTGTGCTATTTGTTTACATTGGCTTTTTCGTGTATGGGATGCAATTCGGGTTTGAGCCGCTCGGTTGGTTTTTTTGGATCATTCAAATTGTGTTTACGGCCTGTTTACTGATTACAGATTTCATAGCATCTAATTATGCGGTAAAAGTGCATGGCGGCTCGAAATATGCTTTGCGGGGAAGCTTAATCGGCCTGATTGCCGGCCCGGTTCTATTACCTGTAGCCGGATTTGTCGCGGGTCCTTTTATTGGAGCTGTTTTGGGCGAATGGCTGTTTAATAAAAGATCATTTCGCCAATCGCTTCACTACGGTATTGCTTCGCTTATTGGCCTTTTCGGCAGCATTATACTCAAAGCACTCATTCAACTCGCCATGATTGGGATATTTCTGTTTTGGGTATTGGCGCTTAATTGAGAGTTGGGATTGACAATTGAATATTGAGTCCACTCTGATTAATCAAAAAGTGCCAAAATAACTCTCCAAGCGTAATTCGTTGAGACATAAAAACAATAACTTACCTTTGTGAAACTTTGTGCCTTCGTGTCTTTGTGGTTCATAATTTACTTTTCGGAGCGGGCTCAATATTGACAATTGAAAAATTGACTGACTATTCCTGATTTAATTATCAACCTGAGTTCGATTTTAATCTTCCCGGACGCTTCAAAATACAACTGTTTCCACCCTCACCCCGGCCCTCTCCCAGGCAAGGTTCGATCTTAAATTCAACCAACTCGGTGGGAGAGGGGTAAAAAAATGCCAAAAGTGTCTTTTTATAATCAAACTAAGGTTATTAGCAAAGTCTAATAGTATTGCAATGTGCTTACAATGTAATTATATTATTGGACAGTTTAAAAAAACCCAAGCCCATGAAAACTAAACTAATTCAAATTGGAAACTCTCAGGGAGTGCGCATTCCTAAACCTCTTATTGAGGAAAGTGGAATCACTGGTGAAATTGAAATGATTCTCAGAGATAATGAAATTGTTCTGCGTTCTGCTGATACCGTCAGAAATGGTTGGGAGGAGTCTTTTAAGAAAATGGCAGAGAAAGGCGACGATGATATATTAGATAAAGATGAAATAGGAAGTCTATCAGATTGGGATGAAACGGAATGGGAATGGTAGCAAAGGGTCAGTTTCTAAGATTTGAAGTATATTTAGTTTCACTTGACCCTGTTAAGGGATCAGAGATTAGAAAAACCCGGCCGTTTGTAATAATTTCTCCTAATGAAATGAATAAGTTTATTAAAACTGTTATAGTAGCTCCGATGACATCAACCCAAAAAAATTATCCAACAAGAATATCAATAAATTTTCAGGGCAAAAGAGGGCAAATTGTATTGGGTCAAATTCGCACTGTTGATAAAAGCAGGCTGATTAAAAAACTTGGTGCAATAAACAGGCCTGAGCAAAATAGTTTGCTTGCTACTTTAAAAGAAATGTTTTTACCCTGAATCTCTTAAAACCAAATACTAAAATCTATGAAAATTGCAGTTAATACCGGCGGCGGTGATGCTCCGGGACTCAATGCGGCTATTCGCGCGGCAACCGTGGCCGCCCTAAAACAAGGTTGGGAAGTGTATGGAATAAGAAACGGGTACGGTTCTTTATTTACAGATGACCCCCTCGTAAAACTCACACACGAAAAAGTCCATGGTATAACAATGTTGGGAGGCACATTTTTAGGTTCCGCCAACCGTGGCAATCCTTTTGAAATGCCGGTTAAGCAATCAGATGGCAGCGTAAAAGCAGTCGACCGTTCAGATGAGTTGGTAAAGAGGATGAAGGACCTCGGCATAGAAGCTCTCGTGGCCATTGGCGGTGACGGTTCCATGATTATTGCCAATAAGTTATCGAAAAAAGGCATCCCGGTGGTTGGTGTCCCAAAAACCATTGATAATGACATTGTGGGATGTGAAATAACCCTCGGATTCGATACCGCGTGTTCCATTGCCACCGAAGCCATCGACCGAATCTCAACGACTGCCGAATCGCATCAACGGGTTATGATTGTGGAAGTAATGGGTCGCTATGCCGGTTGGATTGCGCTGCATTCAGGTTTGGCCGCTTCTGCTGATATTATACTCATCCCCGAAATTCCATTCTCTCTTGATTCGGTTTGCAATAAAATCAAACAAATTCAATCTTTTGGCAGGGAGCATGCAATAGTTGTGGTCGCCGAAGGTGCTAAAGAAAAAGGCAAAAGCCATTTTGTAAAGGGTAAAGCGGTGGGCCAGGCTGAGCAGCTTGGCGGTTTGGCTGAATACCTGGAAAAGAAAATCGCCGAGCAGACAGGAAAGGAAACGCGTTCGGTAGTCCTCGGACATCAACAGCGTGGGGGGAGTCCCAGTGCATTCGACCGGCTGATATCGCTGCGGTTTGGAACAGAAGCAATTCGCGCTCTTGCCGAAAAAGATTTCAATAAAATGATCGTCATGCAGCAAAACGAACTTAGGCGCATCCCACTAAATGAAGTAGCCGGCTCATACCGGGCAGTGCATTTGGATTGTGATACCGTTATGACCGCCCGTGACCTTGGCAAAAGTTTGGGAGATTGACGGGCTGAACTCTGAATAGTGCATCATTAGAGATATAAAAAATAGTGGCTATTCGTATCTTTAAGCGATTGCAGAAACACGATAAACAGACATAAATTAAAGCTGATTACATGGATTTTGAATTAAAGGATATCCGCAGAGATATCATTGAACCTTCGCAGCACACCCCGGTAGTGCTTGATTTTTGGGCGGAATGGTGCGGCCCTTGCCGGGCGCTTGGTCCTGTGCTTGAAAAACTTGCGTCAACAGCAGGCGGACGCTGGAAATTAGTGAAGGTAGATGTTGAGAAGCCGGAAAATCAGCAGTTGGCGGGACAATTTCAGATACAAAGTATTCCGGCGGTCAGAATGCTTTATCAAGGGAAATTAATCGGGCATTTCGATGGCGCGTTACCGGAGGCGGCCGTAAAAAATTGGCTTAAAGAGAACTTGCCGGATACCGGAGAAGAGCAGGATGAAGAAACCGACGGCCTGGAACAATACATTGAACAGGGAAACCGTGAAGCCGCTCTTGAAATAGCGAAAAAAAACTATGAAAAAGACAATTCATCTGACGAAAATAAAGTACAGCTTGCCATGCTGCTATTGCCGGATGATATTGAAACCGCATCAAAACTAATGGGTAGTGTTTCAGAAACCACAAAGTACGAAATTGAAAAAGAAGCCATAGAAACAATCTCACACCTTAAAGATATCGCGGACGGTAAAGTTTCGCCTGAAGGTAAAAATGAAACCGTTGAACGATACAGAGGAGCGGCAAAGGCGGTGTTTTCGAATAACTATGAGGAAGCCGTGCAAATCCTCCTCGAAATAATGATGGCCGACCGCTCATTTGACGAAGACGGATCACGAAAAGCGTGTGTGGCACTATTCAAATTTTTGGGTGAAAAGCACCCGGTCAGTCAATCTTACAGGCGCAGATTTTCAATGGCGCTATATTAACCCGGGTTATTCACCAAAGCCTGCCCCGACTAATTAGGTGAAATTATCTTGTAAGAAAGGCAAAGTGCAAATTAGTGTAACCTGTCTACTTTTGTAAGCGTTATTTGTTGAAGGTTAAAAGTTA
>SLDG01000043.1 GCA_007125355.1 Balneolales bacterium
GCTGCATTCGTTAAAACAGCATCTTTATGAGCACTCAGTTACCGGAAAAAAAAGAACCCAAAGTAACAACGCAGACAGTAGTAGACATGAAAGGCCGCGGTGAGAAAATAAGTATGCTCACCGCCTACGATTTTACCATGGCCAAACTCGTAGATTTGGCAGGTATCGACATTATTCTCGTTGGCGATTCTGCCAGTAATGTAATGGCGGGACACGAAACTACGCTGCCTATTACACTCGAACACATGATTTATCACACTTCTTGTGTGGTTCGTGGTGTAGACAGAGCGCTTGTTGTGGCAGACCTGCCGTTTATGAGTTATCAGGTAACCACTAAAGACGCGCTTGTAAGTGCCGGCAGAATGATGAAAGAAGCCGGTGCGCATGCTGTAAAAATGGAAGGCGGGAAGCCAATTGCCGATACAATTAAAAGAATCGTAGATGCCGGGATTCCGGTAATGGGGCATCTTGGACTCATGCCGCAAAGTATCTATAAATATGGCACATATAAAGTAAGAGCTACCGATGACCAGGAGGCTGATGAACTCCTCTCAGATGCAAAATTGCTTGAAGAAGCAGGGTGCTTTGGCATAGTTCTCGAAAAAATTCCGTCAAAACTGGCGAAAAAAGTAACAGCATCTATTGATATCCCAACCATTGGTATTGGTGCAGGTTCTGCTTGTGATGGGCAGGTTTTGGTTTTGCATGACATGCTTGGCCTCAACAAAGATTTTCATCCCCGCTTTTTACGCAGATACCACGATTTGCATACAGAAATAGTAGGTGCGGTTGGCAACTACGTTAAGGATGTAAAGACAGCAGATTTCCCCAATAAAAATGAGCAATACAAGTAAATTATCCGACCATGCCATCCAGTAAAAGGCTCATTTTAGTTTGTAATGACGACGGCATTTTCTCACCCGGTATCTCGGCTTTAGCAGATGTGGCTAAAAAATTCGGAGATGTAGCCGTAGTTGCTCCCGACCGACAGCAAAGTGCAGTGGGACACTCCATCACCATCATGGATCCACTCCGAACAACCTCTTTTGAGTTGAAAAACGGTCTTGTTGGGCAGGCTGTAAACGGAACACCTGCTGATTGCGTAAAGCTGGCGCATGATCAGATACTGGACAGAAAACCCGACTTGGTTCTTAGTGGAATTAACCATGGTTCCAACGCTGGGATTAACATCATTTATTCCGGAACAGTAAGCGCGGCCACAGAAGGTACTATTCTGGGATATCCTTCCATTGCGGTCAGCTGTACCGAATTTGATGAAAAAGCAGATTTACAAGGATGCATGGAAGCCGCTGAAAGAGCCATCCAATTTGTGTTCGAAAACGGGCTTCCGAAGGGAATCACCTTAAATGTTAACGCGCCTCCCGGACCGCTTAAAGGCCTGAAATGGACACGACAGGCAGAAAGCCGCTACACTGACGAGTACGAAGCCAGAGTCGATCCGCACAAACGTCCTTATTACTGGATAACAGGCCGGCTCGAAATACTTGATCAAAGCGAAGATTTAGATATCAATGTGCTAAGGGAAGGGTTGGGGTCAATTTCCCCCATACAATACGATTTGACAGCCTACTCAGTCTTTTCTGCACTTTCATCGATGGAAATTTAATCGTTGAGATTATCCTCAACTTTACCAAGAGATTTAGCCACATTAAGCCATAATTCCTGCCACTCGGGTTTTCGTTTTGAGGATAGGTTTACATTGATTTGTTCCAGGTGCGAAAGCGCGGTTTCCCCGATAACTTCTCCCCATTTCGCGCTTTCTTTACCAACATAGCCATCGTTTTGGCCTTCGCGGTCATACATGTAGGTGTTAAACGGAATCAACAATTTACTAATATCTCTGTCGGTACCTTTCCCGGCAGCAGAGATTACACTTTGGTACACAACATCTACGTGATTGGGAACATTTGGATTGAACTCACTTTCAACAAATTCAGGTGACAATTGTTCAAGCGCGCCAAGCATATCACTTGGCATTTCGGGATATACATTATTGCCGAACCAATTTGCTATTTCAATCACACTTTTTTTAAAGCTGTCAGGAGCGTTAAGAGTCAAGCCGGTTAAACTGCTGCCACGGTGAGGTGAGGCAACTGTCGTAAGGCTGATAACCGACTCTGAGAGTTCGTGTTGGTGTATCATATACCGGATATCGAGCCCGGCCATGCTGTGAGCCACAATATGCAGCCGATCCGTGTTAAATAACTCTAAAACTGAGGGTACTAATTCAGCCCACGCTTGTGCCCGAACACTAATTTGAGCATAAGGTACAATGTTTGGTGCTACAGCTTTGATGCAATGCAAGCGGTAAAGAGTGCATACATCATGTAAGAGAGATTTCTTGAGGATGCTACCCAAAGCACCTAAGCCATGACAAAGCAAAACCGGATAATCCAGGTTTACAGGCTCCGGCTGTGGGAATTTTTCCAGCTCAAGAAGTTCAAAGGCTTTCATCTTCAATCAGATTCAGTTTCCCGGATGGTCGGTTCAAGGTAAACTTTTCGTACATGCTTGCCTGCAAACAGCACATCAAGTTCAAGGCTTCTTTCCGGGAAATGCCGGCTCCCATGAACGGTAGCTCCAAGTTGTTGAATGGTTGCAGCAAATCTTGAATGTAGTAGTGTCAATGGGAAATCTTGTGAAACGGCAACACGGTGAGTTTTTCTGGTAAAAATACTGTCAACTTCAATACTGCTGGTTCGTACCCGATACTCAAAACCTGAAACGGCATTTAACTCGCTGAATAATACATTATCGATTTCTGCAAGGTCATGTATGGTTTGTCTTTCATTTGGATGGACTGTGAGTAATAACACCACCGCTAAAAAGCACGAAATGAGTAATAGTGAAACCAAATATTTCTTGCGAGTATTAACCAAAATAAATGATGTACTCTGTTTAGTCATTTTTTAAAAAAGGGCTACGCTCCATCATAAGGTGAAGGATAACGAAAATTGTAGGGCAACGTTTCTTTTACCTTTCTGTTACTAACTTGCTTCCAGGTATCAGTCGGGTCAGCATCCCTGAAAACCGGCTTTTGCAGGCCTTTACGTCGAGCCGTTTCTGTGTAGTATCGTTTTCGGGATGGGTGTTCATCACTAACCACATTAAAAATACGATCTGTTATCTGTTTACGAATAATGCGCTCTGTTACCCGAATGCAGTCTTCTAAATGAACAAGGTTTACCGGAGCTTCAGGATTCGAAAGATTGCTCCGCCCGGCGAGATATTTTGCGGGATGCCGCTCCGGTCCATACAGACCGCCAAAGCGTAAAATCACGGAACTGAATTCATCTTTTTTTCTGAATAAGTTTTCGGTCTCAAGCAGAACTTTCCCCGATTCTGAAAGCCCGCCAATGCCGGCATCTTCTTCGAGTACTACCCGGTTTAAATCCGCATAAACTGAGGTTGAGCTGATGAAAATCACCATTCGCACTGTAGAAGCGCAAATATGGGGCAGAACATTATCAATCAAAAGACGATATTTGGATGATGAGTCTTCTTTTCTAATGCCCGGTGGTATATTAAAAACAAGTACATCTGTATCAAAAAAAGGCTCAACTCTGTCATCAGATTTTAATCCAGGGTCGAACGTAATCAGATAATCATCGATATTATAGCTTTTTAGTAACTGCCTCTTTGACTCCGTAGTTGTAGAACCCATGACATTGAAACCGGAACGTGCCAGCCTGATGGCTAATGGCAAACCATACCAGCCACATCCCAAAATAGATACATTTCTTACAGGTGGTGAACCTTTCATAGTTGACGAGTTTTAAAAATTGA
>SLDG01000080.1 GCA_007125355.1 Balneolales bacterium
GGCTTGCAGCAAGTTCAGCTCATCTCCGCCTCGTGCCCCGTGCTCATTAGCCCAGATATTTCCTGTTTCGGGGTCAAAAATCAATCCCTGAATATTCCGATGGCCATAACTCCATATTTCAGGCAGTGCATCAGGATCATCCAGAAAAGGGCCGGCAGGAGAGGGTTTGCCGTCATCGGTTAAATTCACAATGGTACCAAGATGATTTCTTGTGTTTTGCGCCTGCTCACGAATCCATCCTCCTTTTTTGAACCGAATGTAATTTCCGCCATCTGCTATGCTGGCGAGAAATGTGCCATCCGGCAGCCATGCTATTCTTGAGCCAAAATGCTGATTTCCACTCTTCGAGACATTATTCTCGAATATAATCTCTGTGTTTTCAAGAGTGTGATCGCCAAGCTGTCCACGTGCAATAGTGGTTCGGTTTTCATCATCATCGCCGGCGGAAAAAGTAAGATACACCCATCCGTTCTCTTCAAAATCGGGATGCAGCGAAATATCCAGCAATCCGCCCTGCCCGTACGCAAAAACTTCGGGCACACCGGTAAGCGGATCGGGATGAAGTATCCCGTCATTAACAATTCGAAGCCTGCCGGGGCGCTCAGTGATGAGCATATCGTTTTCTGAAATCCACACAACGCCCCATGGGTGTTCAAGTCCTTCAATTACGGTTTCAGCAGACCAGCCGGTGGCTTCTGGTACATCGCCTGAGAGCTCAACGGGCCCTTCGGGCATTTTGCAGGCCCCAAGTACAACCATCAGGAGAAATGGTAAAAGGCCTTTTTTAAGAGTCATAATCAGATAAAGTTTAGAATGTGATTGAATATTTGCTCAATAAACGTATAAAATTATAGCTGCATTCATTCATTTTTTTGGGATCGTCTCACGAACTTTCTTCGGGAGCCCGGCAAGGACTAAATTATAGGAGTCCAAAATCCACTCTTTTACTTTTTGTGGAGGCAGGCCGGTATCCATAACGAGCGAATTCCAGTGCTTTTTGTTCATGTGGTATCCCGGAATTACTTTATCGGGATACATTTCCCTCAGCTCAATTGCTTTTTCAGGATTGCATTTTACGTTAACGTATTCGTAGTCATCGATGTCGGTTATCGCGAAGATTTTATTACCGACCTTAAACACTAAAGTAGATTCATCAAAGGGCAGGGATTCTTCAGCTCCCGGCAGTGACAAGCAAAATTCGCGGACTTCATCAAGATACATAAGCAAAATCATTTTAGGTTCATCAGAATATACGCTTTCATCCACAAAATCAGAACGAAATTCAGGTGATTAAGCTTTATGTAAGTTGTTCTTACAGCGTTTGATACCATCCATTTTAATAAACAGTTTACTATTACTTGAGCGAAAATCATACATATGATTACATTATTGCCGGTGCCGGTGCTGCAGGGCTGAGCTTGCTTTGGTATTTGCTCAACAGCAAACAGCTGAACAAGAAAAAAATTCTGCTTGCTGACCGTCAGATGGAGTGGAATTCAGAAAAAACCTGGTGTTTTTGGGATGATTCAGACATCCCTGATAAAACCTGGATTCACAAAAGCTGGAACCGGATTAAAGTGAGTGACGGCAAAAAAACATTTTTTTCAAAAAACGGAACCAGCTATCATTGTATTGAAAGCAAAACCTTCAGGCAAAAGTTGTTGAAAAAAGCGAAAGATGCCCCTAATGTGACTCTAATTGAGGCTGACATCTCCGAATTTGAAGAATTTCCTGATGAAGTAGTAATGAGAACTTCGGCCGGGGAATATCGGGCTTCGTTGGCGTTTCAGAGCGTGTTTCAGAAATTTAAAGTTCACAGATATGGCCCACAAGTATTACAACATTTCAGGGGACTTCTTATTGAAACTAAAAAGCCGACATTTAATGACGGTGAAATTACACTAATGGATTTCGACGCGCTTTCAGGGACTGATGCCTGCACAGCGTTTTTCTACATTTTGCCCTACACAGAAACGACTGCATTGGTTGAATACACTATGTTTTCGGATGAAATATTACCCATCGCTGAATATGACCGTGCTGTTAAGCGTTATTTGGAAAATCAATTCAGGTTGCAGAAAGCGGATTATACCATTACAGATACTGAACAAGGTGTAATCCCCATGGATGATGCTCTTCTTTCAGGAAAATTGAATTCGAGAACGCTAAGCATTGGAACCTATGGGGGCGCCACTAAACCAACTACGGGATACACATTTACCCGGATTCAGAAACACATGAAAATGATTGTTGCCGCGCTCGAAGCAGGTTCAGCTCCTCAGGCATATCCCCAAAGTAAATTTCGTTTTCGGCTGTATGATCATTTGTTATTACGCATACTAAAGAGACATCCGAAAGAAGGTCCTCAGATTTTCAGACAATTATTCAGGAAAAATGACATCCAAGCTGTGTTACATTTTTTGGATGAACGCAGTTCATTGGCGCAAGAAATGAAAATATTTGCATCCTTACCGTGGTTGCCCTTTTTCAAAGCTTTAGCTGAAACCCGATTTGGTTGGAGGGTACCATGAAACATCCCTCAAAAACGCTGAATGCAACTGCTTTTATTGTTAGTTTATTTGCAATTACGTTGACTTTTTTAAGCGCTGAGACAATGGCGGTCATTACTCCATGGCTGCTTTTTATTTCAATTGTAGTGCTTGGTATTCCTCATGGCGCCATTGACCATATTGTGGCGGCGCGGGTCTATGGATTAAACGAAACCCTAAAAGGCCATCTGTTATTTTATACCTCGTATTTATTTGTGATGCTTTTGGTCGGCCTTCTTTGGCTGGTATTCCCAATTGCAGGTATGGCGTTTTTCTTATTGATTTCTATTTACCATTTTGGGCAGGCTGATATGGTTTCCCTGGTCAACCCCAAAAGCAAATTCAGTGCACTTTTTGCCTGGACGCGCGGCCTGCTTGTCATTGGTATTATCATTTTTGGGCATCCTGAAATCAGTCTCCCGATTATTGAAACGGCCATTCGTTCTCAACCCGAATGGTTCAGTTTTTTGTTTGAAAACGCGACGGTATTATACCTCGTCGTCTTGTTTTTCTATATCACTCCGGTTGGATTACTACTTTTTTCCGGCGACTTACTCGTGGTAAAATCACGGTTTATTCTGGAAAGTGTGTTGCTCATTACGTTGCTGACATTTACAGGGCCTTTGGTGAGTTTCGCCATCTATTTTGCCCTGTGGCACTCGGCGGGGCACGTTCATGAAATGATTGAATATTTCAGGGAAAAAGGTGAGAACATATCCATTGCAAAATTCTACAAACTTGCCACACCATTTACGGCTGTTTCTCTTTTGGGATTATTACTGCTTTTCTTTGTACATCAGGCGTATGCTTTTGGGGATGAGATGATTTCCCTCTTATTCATTTTGATTAGTGTACTCACACTGCCGCATATGTTTGTGGTTGACCGGATGTTTAAAGACAAAAACTAATAACATAACTATAAATATCACCATTATGGATTTCAAAAAAATATGGAAAAAACATGCCTTGATAGGGGTGTTTCTTGTTGGCCTCGGTATCAATCTGATTGCAGAGGCGACCATCATAAAAAGTAATAGTCCTGCCGAGTGGGACCTTGGCCACATGGCGCTTTGGTTTTGGATAGGCCTTTTTGGCCTTGCAGCCGTAAACGCCGGTATCTGCTTCATTGCCGATGCAGTAAAAAACCGTATCTATTTTGAGCTCGAAACCAAGCAGACGGGGATTAAGCGTTTCGAGGAGTGAGGGCGTATAAAGATATCCTAATAAAGCAGGGGCATAGTA